>CAYOLL010000013.1:0-61848 GCA_964404765.1 uncultured Gemmatimonadota bacterium
CGACCCATGAAGCATGACCGGTGTCGTCGCGGTTAAACGGGCCGCCCCGATGGGGCTATCCGCCGGGTTCGGTTGGGTTCGCTTTTCTACAAACGGACCGCCCCGATGGGGCTAAAAGCTGCGTCGCGCCCGGATTTATTTTGGAAAGATGTCTATTGTCTGGCAAAAGGCGCATCAACTGGTTTTGGATGTTTACAAGCTGTCCAATGCGTTTCCGGCAACCGAGCGGTTCGGATTAACAAGTCAAGTTCGGCGCGCCGCGGTATCTGTTCCGGCCAACATTGCCGAAGGTTTTAGAAAACGCGGCCGGAATGATAAGGCCCGTTTTCTGAACATTGCTCAGGGTTCATTAGAGGAAGTGCGTTACTACTTGATATTGGCGCGTGATCTTGGCTATGGCGAGACCGCGCCACTCCGGCAAAATTTGGAAGAAGTTTCAAAATTACTGCAAGCCTATACGAATGCAATTTTAGCTGAAAGGCCGTAGGAGATAAGGGACGGGAGACAGAATTCGATATTTCATCTCCTGTCTTCTGTTTCCTGTCTTCTGTTTCCTGTCTTCTGCATTCACAAACAAGGAGAACCCGATGTATATTGAAGATAACGAGTTACGCGACCTCTTCAAAGCCGAATGCGAAGAGCATTTGCAAAATTTGGATGAAGGTTTGCTGCTGTTGGAAAAAAATCCAACCGATCAGGCCACGCTGGATGAAGTCTTTCGCGAAGCCCATAGCCTAAAAGGCGCCGGACGCATGGTCGGGGTGATCGATGTGGAAACGGTTGCGCATCACTTTGAAAATGTGCTGGGCCAGGCCAAAAGCGGCAAAATCCTGCTCTCTTCGGAGACGATTGATCGTCTCTATAAAGGTCTGGATGCGGTACGCAAGTTAGTCAAGCAGGCTGTGACCGGTGAGCCGTCCGGGGTAGATGTGCTGGCTGTTTTGGCGCAACTGGAGGGCAAGGCTGAAGTGGCCGAGCCTGTTTCGGAAGTCCAGGCAGCTCCGCCGCTGGAAAAGCCCGCGCCTTTGCCGGAGGAAATCCCGGTCCAAATGATCACAAAGCCCTTGGTCGCGATGCCGTCGAGCGACCCTGTTAACGAAAGCTCCGCCGAAGTTTCTAAGGCCGAAATGACTCAGGAACCGGGCGGGCGCTATCAAATCGACACCATTCGCATCAAGCCGGAAAAATTAGACGCGCTCATGACGCAATCGGGCGAGTTAACCGTTACCAAAACCCGTATTGCCCGCCGTCTTAATCAAGTAGAAGAGCTGCTCTCGTTGTGGGAAGACTGGAGTCGTGATCTGAATGCTACCCGGTTATTGCTTAGCGACAAGTTGCGCAAGCAGCGCAGCAATACGAGCGGCAGCGGCGGTGAAAATGAAGAGACTTTGCAGCGTTTTACCGATAAAGTGGAGCGAATGGGGCAAATGCTCAACACGCTCAAGCGCGAATCATCCGAGGATATTGCCCGTCTGGAAACGATTGCCGGCAAGCTGGAAGACGGCATCCGCACCGCGCGACTGTTACCTATGTCAACAATCTTTGGCCTTTTTCCGCGAATGGTGCGCGATCTGGCGCGAATCCAGGGCAAGGAAATTGATTTTACCCTGGAAGGCGGCGAAACAACTGCCGACAAGCGCGTCATCGAAGAAATGAAAGATCCGCTGATGCATTTGATTCGTAATGCTGCCGATCATGGGATTGAGCAGCCGGCGCTGCGCCAAAAAGAAGGCAAGTCGGCCATAGCCAAAATCAAGCTGCGAGCGTATCAAACCTCTACGAATATTATGATCGAAGTGGAAGACGACGGGCGTGGTTTGGACCTTGAAGCAATTAAACGTATGGCGCTGCAAAAGCGTTTGTTTCAAGAAGAAGAGTTAGCGGCTATGAATACCGGGCAACTGCAAGCGCTCATCTTTGCCTCCGGTTTTACGACCAGCACCTTTGTTACGGATGTTTCCGGACGCGGGGTGGGCTTAGATGTCGTGCGGACAAATGTAGAATATCTCAAGGGCAATATTCAGGTTGAGTCCAAATTCGGGCAGGGCTGTTTGTTCCGGGTCAGCCTGCCGATTACATTGGCGACAACGCGCGTATTAATCGTTTCGCTCAACAAGCACAAGTATGCCATTCCGGTTGAGTTTGTGCAAAAAACGCTGCAGGTCGGCGATGATGATGTTTTTGCAATCGAAGGCCGGGAGACGATCATCCTGGAGAAAAACTCCACTTCCGTTGCCCGCCTGACGGAATTACTGGAGATTCGGGTGGAGGAAAACGGCAACGGCAAAGCCGGCAAAGATAAAAAAGATGTTAAGAATAAGAAGCTGCCTTGCATAATATTGGCTATTGGCGATGAGCGCCTGGGCGTTTTGGTAGACGAGTTAGTCGATGAGCAGGAAATTGTGCTCAAGCCACACAGCGGTATTTTGAAGCGAGTGCGAAATGTTTCCGGCGCAACCATCCTGGGCACGGGAGAAGTCTGCATGGTCTTGAATCCACAAGATCTGATGAAGACGATTCAAAAGCGCTTTGCGCCGATCATCCATACCCGGCAAAAGGAAGAGGCCGCCCGCAAACAAACGGTGTTATTGGTCGAAGATTCGATCACTACGCGGACGCAGGAAAAACGTATTTTGGAAGGGGCCGGCTACGAAGTGGTCACCGCGGTGGATGGCGTGGATGGTTTCAATAAGTTGGGTACGCATAAATTTGACGCGGTTATTTCCGATGTGGAGATGCCAAATATGACCGGTCTGGTCATGACGGAAAAAATTCGACAGGATAAGAAATACAACGATTTACCGATTATTCTGGTAACATCGCTGGCATCGGAAGAAGATAAGAAACGCGGCGTGGAAGTTGGCGCCAACGCTTATATCACCAAAGGCAAGTTTGATCAGCAAATTTTATTGGATACATTGGTAAGATTGATATAGGGGGTGATAAAGTCCAAGAAATGTCATTTTTGAGTGCGTAAGTGCTTGAAAATGAGCGCTAAACTCTTGAAAAATGACATTTCTTCACACGTTCCTATAGCCAGTCAGATTGGGCATTTTTGGTTTAAAAAACCTATCGGTTTATTGGCTCTGCGATGCGCGGGCACGAAGTTTGCCGAAACTTTTTGCGATGCGCCGTGTTTGTACACCCACGCGAATAATGGCGCTTTCTTATAATTCACGAATTTAACCTATGACGGCTTAATGAATACCCATCTTAGCAGCCTTATTATTTTGATTTGTTTTTTTCAACCGTTTTTAGCAGACACCTATCGGCTGTGTCTGGAGGCTGACGGCAGCGTCCATATTGAAATGACGATGATAGGGACATGTTGCGGCGTATCAACGCCCGCATCCGACAACCTTACGGCCGAATCCTGTAATTCCTGCCACGATATCAGTCTGTCTCAACAGTATTTTCGCCCAACCAAATACATCTCGATTCCCTATCAAGTGGATGCACTGCCAACGTGCATCTTGCCTTTATCCATGTCAACCGCCCATTCTTTACCGCAATCTGCATCTGCTGTTACGACCTTTCCGCGACGATCTTCCCAAACCTGCGTCCTGCTTATTTGATTTTCCGCGTTTTGCCCCTCGGTTTTAACTTCTCATTTAATGCCCGTCCAATGCCATGCTTTCGTGGTGATTTTGGCTTGAGGCAAACGTATCGTTGTATCCACCTGCCACACCGATTTTGAAGATATACTGGTTAATGGGTCATATAAATTTACTCTGCCCAAAATGGCCCCTAACGAGTATAATAAATCCATTGTCATCATCATTGAAAAGGAGCATTGAAATGTCCAAAAAAGTCTTGTGGCCATTGCTTGGCTTAATCCTGGCTGCATTAGCCCTCATTGGCTTGACTACGTTCAAAAGCGCCGCTATAGCGGACAGCGCCGCTGAAAATTCCGCTAACTGTGCTGTCCACAATATTTCCAAAACCGCCTGTTATCTGTGCGACCCGACCTTGCGCGATCCCAAACGACTGTGGTGCAAAGAACACAATCGCTACGAAGACCGCTGCTTTGAGTGCCACCCGGAAATTCAAGACAAAAATCGGCTGTGGTGCAAGGAGCATAGTTTGTATGAAGACGAATGCTTTTTCTGCCATCCCGAATTGCTGAAGGATACGTCCCCGGCACTTCAAGAACACTCAACCTCGCTGAAACCAACTCCGCAAAGTGCCGGGGACGTTTCAGCGGACACGACCTCGGCCAAATTGTGCGACGCCCACAAAGTCCCGGTGACGGTCTGCTACCTGTGTGATCCCAAACTGCGCGAATCCAAACGCCTGTGGTGCAAGGAACACGACCGTTATGAAGATCGTTGCTTTGTGTGCCACCCGGAAATTCAAGACAAAAACCGGTTGTGGTGCAAGGAACATAGTTTGTATGAGGACGAATGCTTTTTTTGCCATCCGGAATTGATCAAGCCGGCGGAAAAACCCGCCAAGTCGCCCAAAGACAAACCGGCGGACAAAGCCGGCGATACGCCAAAAACCAAAGCTTCCCTGTCTGATCCGACCAATCGCCTGCAATGCAAAGAACACCGTGTCTATGAAGACGAATGTGGCATTTGCCACCCGGATTTGCTGGGCGGACTGAAGATCGGCGACGGCTTGAAAGTGCGGCTGGCTTCGGCGTCATCGGCGGCGCGGGTCGGGGTCAAGACCGTGCGTCCGGCCAATGGCGGCGCGGCATCGGAATTGAGCGTCATCTGCCGCGCCCGGTACAATCAGAATCGCTTTAGCCACATCGCCCCGCTGGTGGAAGGCGTGGTGCAGCGCGTGTTGGTGGATGTGGGCGACAACGTGCAGACCGGGCAAGTCTTGCTGGAAATCAACTCGCCGCATATCGCCGAGCTCAGCGCGGAATATTTGTCGGCCTTAGCCGAAGCGCACGTGGCCGAGCGGGCGTTCCAGCGCGAAAAGACGCTGCTGGAGCGGGAAATTACCGCCGCCCAAAGTCACGAAACCGCACAGGCCGCCTACGAAGTGGCCAACAGCGCCGTGCAACGAACGCAGCAGCAATTGCGCAGCCTGGGCTTGAGTCAGGCCGAGGTTGAGGCCATGGCTCGCGATGGGGCCGGCTCGTCCTTGCTGCGGATTCGGGCGCCCTTTGCCGGGATGATTGTAGCGCGGGACGTAGTCATGGGGCAATATGTGGAGACGGGCGCGGACTTGCTCGATCTGACCGATATGTCCACCTTGTGGCTGGAGTTGGCCATTCCTGAAAATATGGCCGGTTCCATTACGATTGGCAGCGAAGTGACCGCCCGTTTCGAGTCCCTGCCGGACGGCGCGGTGACCGGCAAACTGGCCTGGATCGCCCCGGCCATTGACGAGGCAACGGGCACTATTCAGGCCCGGGCGTTGATCAAAAATCCGGCCCGGAGGCTGAAACACGGGCAGTTTGGCCAAGCCGTGATCGCCGGTTCGGCGACGACAGCGCTGGTGCGGATACCGGCGGAAGCGGTGCAGCACATTGACCAAAACGCCTTTGTCTTTACTCGTTTGGAAGCCGATTTGTACGAAGCGCGGCGGGTGCAAACCGGCGGTAAGGAAAACGGCCAAGCCATCATTTTGGCTGGTCTGTCCCCGCAGGACGAAGTGGTCGTCACGCCCAGCTTTACCCTCAAGTCCGAGTTGCTCAAGTCCAAGCTGGGAGCGGGCTGTGTGGATGAATAGAAAAGCATGGAACGATAGGGTAGAGAATGAATCCCATAAGTTGAGGTTTCGCCTTAGTCTGTCTTGAGGTTTCCCTTTTTATGTGTCTCAATTATGCGCAGACCTTGCTTATCGGATTCATTTCCCCTTGTCCAACCGTGTGAGCAGTTTTCCCGCATACGGCTGACCGACAGACTTAAATTTACAGGACTTGGAAGGTTATTTTAGCAATGCCCGTCAAACTTGATTTCGAGCGACAGACCGCGTTCCCAATCTCTGATTGGGAACGCAATTGCCCCGGAACTCTGTTTCCGTCTATCTTCAATTATATGTACTAGTCAACAACATTTCACACACTTGTCATGCCGGAATGTTTCTATCCGGCATCTTGTTTGCCTGAAAGAAGATTCCGGTTAAAAACATACCGGAATGACACCGACAAAAAGTGTTCTAAAGGTCGTTGACTAGTACACTATCTTCAATTATATTAATAAGATGCGAAACAGAGTTTCGCCAGCAATTGCGTTCCCAAATAAAATTTGGGAACGAGGTTTGTACGCTAACCATCCAAGTCCTGTAAATTTAAAGCATTCACAGGTGCAACGGTCTGACGATTGAGAAGCAGTCGAATCAATCAGATTGAACTTTTTTGACCAGCTTATCAAAGACTCTATGGCCATAGAGCCGACATCGCCGTTGACTTTTGCGGGCGTGCAAAGGATTTAAGAAATCGGCCGGCGCATTTGTTCCGCGATATGCAAAACAGTCAATTGGTGCTGGTCACCAACAAAGGCCTGCCCAGGTTGATCATCGCCGAAAGCCAGGCAGATTCCTTGTTAATCTTGAAGAAGATGTTGAATTTACCATCAAAATCACGTATTATTCATTGGTAAGATTTGGTAAGATTATAAAATTATAAAATCAAATGGCAAGTTTCATAAAATACCATTTTGTACCTATCACTTCCAAGTGTGTCATTCCCGCATGTTGTTAGCGGGAATCCAGTTGGGCTGTGGATGCCCGATAGAAACATTTGGGCATGACAGACTGAAAGAGTGTTAGGTACAATTGAAGCTTGCCAAACAAATCATAAAATTTAAAATTGAGATAAGGAGTGCCGGATAATGCGCTACAAACTGTTGGGGAAGAGTGGTCTGCGGGTTTCGGAACTCTGCCTGGGCACCATGACTTTTGGTCCGGAATGGGGCTGGGGCGGCGACAAAGACGAAAGCAAGAAGATTTTTGACGCTTTCGTCAAAGCCGGTGGTAATTTTGTGGATACTGCCAATCGCTATACCGAGGGCACTAGCGAGCGCTATGTGGGCGAATTTATCGCCAATGACCGCGAGCGGTTTGTTTTGGCGACGAAATACACGTTATTTACCCAAAAAGGCGATCCCAACGCCTGTGGTAATCATCGTAAAAACATGGTCCAGGCCGTCAACGCCAGCCTCAAGCGGCTCAATACGGACTATATCGACCTGTACTGGCTTCATGCCTGGGACTACACCACGCCTGTTGAGGAAGTCATGCGTGGGTTGGACGATCTGGTCAGCGCTGGAAAGATTCATTACATCGGCATTTCCGATACGCCGGCCTGGATTGTCGCCCAATGCAACACGCTGGCCGAATTGCGCGGCTGGAGTCGTTTTGTCGCTTTGCAGATCGAGTACAGCTTGATCGCGCGGACACCGGAGCGCGAGCTTTTGCCAATGGCCAAAGCCTTTGACATGGCGGTAACGCCGTGGGGCATCATCGGCGGCGGCGTTTTAAGCGGCAAATATCGTCGGCAAAGTAATGAGCCGCATCGTTTAAAAGAAGGCAGCGCACGGCTGGGCGAGCAATGTTTAACCATTGGTGACGAAGTCTGCAAAATTGCCGATGAAATAGGCGCGACACCCTCACGAGTGGCAATTAATTGGCTGCGGGCGCAAAAATCCGCTCAAATTATTCCTATTCTGGGTGCGCGCAGCCTGGCCCAGATTGAGGATAATCTTGGCTGCCTGAATTTTAATCTCAATGACGATCAATTGAAGCGACTTGATGAGATCAGCAAAATAGAGTTGGGCTTTCCACACGATTTTTTGCGCGCTCCTTATTTGCTGGATATTGTCTATGCCGGAATGCAGGATCGATTGGATAATCACCGTCGGTAGCTGTTTTTTTACGGGGCAAAAGTTTATTTTTACACTTGATCCGCAAAATTGAAATTTTGCACTCCACAACCTAAAAGCGACTATGTTCACTCGGATTAAAATCTGCTGCATTAGTAGTATAGAAGAAGCGCGTTTGGCCATCCACTACGGCGCAACGGCGCTTGGTCTGGTTTCCGCCATGCCCAGTGGCCCCGGCGTGATTAACGAAGAAACCATTCAGGCGATTGCCCGGTTTATTCCGCCTGGCGTGGCTTCTTTTTTGTTAACCAGTAAGCAAGACGTGGCTGGCATCATCGCCCAGCAAAAGCGCTGCGGCGTCAACACGCTGCAATTGGTAGACCGGCTGGTTGAAGGCAGCCATGCCGATCTAAAAAACGCGCTGCCCGGTATCGGATTAGTACAGGTCATCCATGTTTCGGGCCTGGAATCGATTGAAGAGGCCGTGGCTATTGCGCCGTATGTCGATGCCATTTTGCTGGACTCGGGTAATCAAAAACTGGCGGTCAAGGAACTGGGTGGAACCGGACGCACCCATGATTGGTCGCTTAGCCAACAGATTGTAGCAGCGGTTAATATTCCGGTTTATCTGGCCGGCGGCCTGCGGGCGGAAAATGCGGCGGATGCGATCCGGACGGTAAAGCCTTTTGGCTTGGATATTTGTTCGGGGATCCGCACGGGGGGACGGCTGGATGAAACCAAATTGGCGGCGTTTTTTAAAGCAATCCGCGCTTCAGCGGATGCAATATGAGACCAGCGATAATTTAGACATTCCACGGCAGAAACGGGATGAAGATCAGACCCTCATAACGGGTGAAGAAGGCGCGAATTCTCTCAGCATCCTGACGTTTAATATCCACAAAGGTTTTTCTAAAACAAATCGACGTTTTATCTTACACGAGCTCCGCGACGCTATACGCGCCACGGCGGCCGATGTCGTTTTTTTGCAGGAAGTACAAGGCGAAAACTGGATTCGGGCAAGCCGCCACAAAAATTGGCCAAATCAACCGCAGCATCAGTTTTTAGCTGAATCATTTTGGCCGGAATACGCCTACGGCAAAAATTGCATTTACGATCACGGTCATCATGGTAATGCCATTTTGTCAAAATTTCCCATACGGCGGGGTATGAATGTTGATATTTCAGCGCACTATATGGAAGAGCGCGGCATATTGCATTGCGAAATCTATTTGCCCCATTTAAATCGGGAAATTCATACGATTTGTGTCCATCTTGGATTGCTCCAACGCTTTCGCCTTAAGCAGTATATGTGGATAGTTCATTATAGCAAAACACAGATTCCACAAACCGCGCCTCTCATAGTAGCCGGCGATTTTAACGATTGGCGCGGCGAAGCCGATCAGTTGCTGGCCGATCGTCTGCAGCTTTGTGAAGCATATAAGCAAATGTATGGCAGCCATGCCAGAACATACCCCGCCTTTTCACCATCATTTAAATTGGATCGTATCTATACACGTGGTTTTGCCGTAAACACCGTCAGAATTTACGCCGAAAATCAATGGGCGCATTTGTCCGATCATGCCGGTTTGTTTGCCGATCTTCAAGTTGCGCCCAATATTTAGACAAATAAAATTTTTCCGGGCAAGTTTTTTGCTTGACTTTAAACGCAAAATGCTTACAATTAGTGCACTTTCTTTTGGGGCAAAATTAACGGCTTAACACCTGATACTTGACCTGACCCAATTATGCGCGAATCTTACATTTCAATCTTGCTTTATATCACATTTATTATTAGCAATGGCGTGGGAATGCTCACGCTGTCCCACCTGCTTGGCCCGCGTCGTCGGAGCGCTCAAAAATTTGAAGTGTACGAATGCGGTGTGCCCCTCAAAGACGAGACCCACAAAAGATTCTCCATCCAATTCTACTTAGTCGCCACATTATTTATTTTATTTGACATTGAAACTGTTTTTCTTGTTCCATGGAGCGTTGTTTACAAGGAAGTCGGTAAAATTGGTTTTTATTACGTGCTAATCTTTTTGGCCGTACTGACCTTTGGCTTTATCTACGTCTGGCGGAGAGGGGCGCTCAAATGGGAATAGAAACGCTCTTAGCTGAAAAATTGCAAAGCAATATTATTTTGACCACGGTCGACGCCATCGTCAACTGGGGCCGCGCAAACTCTTTGTGGCCAATGCCTTTTGGTACAGCCTGTTGTGCTATTGAGATGATGTCGGTTATGGCCAATAAGTATGACTTATCCCGTTTTGGCGCAGAAGTGCTGCGCTTTTCCCCACGGCAGGCCGACCTGATGCTGGTTGCCGGTCGTGTGTCGATCAAGATGATGCCGGTGCTGATCAAAATCTGGCATCAAATGCCGGAGCCAAAATGGTGCATCAGCATGGGCGCTTGCGCTTGTTCCGGCGGTGTGTTTAATACCTATACATTAGTGCAGGGCATAGATCAATTCATTCCGGTCGACGCCTACATTCCCGGCTGCCCGCCGCGTCCGGAAGCAATCATCGACGCCATCATGGTCGTGCAGAAAAAGATCAAGACCGAGCGATTGGTCGATAAATTGCATGGGGAATGAGTGTGGATAGCCGGATTCCATGAAAAGGCACGAATTGGAAAAAGCTCTCCGCAAACTTGGTTGGAAGTTCTTACGTCATGGCGGGAAGCACGATATATGGACAAATGGGGCACAGGAAGAACCGATTCCGCGTCACGCCGATGTCCATGAAAAGCTGGCGCGAGCAATTCTTCGACGTGCCAAAGGAAACAGCTAGCTATGCGATTTCATGGACGAATCTACAAAGACGGCAAGTTTTGGTTGGCGGAAATTCCTCTGCTGGATGCAATGACACAAGGGCATACCCGTAAAGAAGCGCTAAACATGATTGCCGATTTTTTAGAAACATTGGTGAATCGGCCCGGATTTGCGATTCAAGTTCATGCGGGGGAAGACGACGCATTTGAAATCAGCACAACCGATACGCAAAGCTTGGTTGGGCTGCTATTGCGACGGCAACGCGAGCGTAACGGGCTCTCTATGACGGAAGCGGCAACATTGTTTGGGGCTAAATCACGTCAAGCTTATGCCAAATACGAGCGCGGGACCTCAGTGCCGTCGCTGGATAAGCTAATGAAGTTGTTGCAGGTTGTTGCGCCCGGACAGGATTTTGTTCTTGAGCAAAGTGTGATGAGATGAAAGATGTATCAGAGAAATTTTTGACAAAAGTCGAGTAAAGCATAGTGGCCCAACCTACGAACGATCAAATCACATCGCTATTGACCCAAAATTTCAGCAATGCCGTCTTTAATGCACAAGTCGTGCAAGGACAGTTGCAGGTTGACGTGGACGGTAAGCATATCTTCAAAATCATCGAATTTTTGAAGAATGACGCACAATGTGATTTCCAATATCTGGTGGATGTGGGTGGACTCGATTATCTTAAAATGAATGATCAACCGAAATGGGCCGAGCGTTTCTGCATCGTTTATATACTGCAAAATATGAACAACTACTTGCGTATGGTTATTCGCGCTCATGTTTCAGAAGAACATCCGGAAATCGATTCAATTAGCTCGTTGTTTCTGGCCGCTGAATGGCCGGAGCGCGAAGTGTTTGATTTATATGGCATTACTTTCAAAAACAATAAAGATTTGCGCCGCATTTTGATGCCTGATGATTATGAAGGTTATCCGTTGCGCAAAGATTATCCATTACAAGGTCGCGGTGAACGCGAGGCATTTCCCCGTTATGAGTACTATGACCCAAGCAAAAAGCAACGCGCCTGATCCAATTGCGCTCAAAGCCGAGCGTGATCGGAACTTTGCCGTAGTGCATGACGAAGATGCCAGCCACATGGTAGTTAACCTGGGGCCGCAGCACCCGTCAACGCACGGTACGTTGCATAATATTGTTGAATTGGACGGTGAGGTCATTATTAAGGCTACGCCGGTCTTGGGTTATTTACATACCGGCTTTGAAAAGCTGGGTGAGCACTTGGATTACAACCAATTTATCACCTTGTCAGATCGTCTCAATTATCTTTCGTCACTCAATAATAATATTGGCTTTGCCATTGCTGTGGAAGAGCTGATGGGGTTACAAGTGCCGGCCCGTGCGCAGTTGCTGCGGGTAATCTTTGCGGAACTGTCACGCATCGCCGACCACCTGGCCTGCATTGGCTTGCAGGCGATGGACGTAGGCGCTTTTAGCGTTTTTCTGTGGTGCTGGAAATGGCGTGAAAAACTCTATGACGTTTTTGAAGACGTAACCGGCACACGCTTAACCACCAGCTACACCCGGATCGGTGGCTTGGCCCGCGATTTGACACCGAATTTTGTGCCGATGGTCAAAGAGGCTTTGGATGGCATCCCGCCGGTCATTGAAGAGACCGAAATGATGCTGTCGAGAAACTATATCTTCATCAAACGGTCGCAGGGAGCGGGTGTCATTGACAAGGATACCGCTTTAAGCTATGGTGTGACCGGGCCCGTCTTAAGAGCCTCCGGATTAGCGTACGATGTTCGTAAAGCACGCCCGTACCATGGCTATGAGACTTTTCAATTTGATATACCGACCGAACCGGATGGCGACAGCTATTCCCGTTACAAAGTGCGGTTGGCCGAGGTAATGCAGAGCATTCGCATTGTCAGACAAGGCTTGGAGCGTTTACCGAATGTCGGTGGGCCTGTTTTAGCTGATGACTTCAAATTTACGGTGCCGCCCAAAGATAATGTTTATAAAGGCATGGAAGAACTGATTCATCACTTCAAGATCATTATGCGTCAACACGGTTTTGACATTCCGAAGCGCGAGCTATACTCCTCCACAGAATCGCCCAACGGTGAATTGGGCTGGTACATTGTCAGCGATGGCACGATGTACCCATACCGTATCCGTATCCGCCCCCCGTCTTTTTACAACTACCAAATTTTCCCATATATGATGCAGGGTCTGATGATACCCGACGTTCCTGCCATTTTAAGCACGCTCAATGTTATTGCTGGGGAGTTGGATCGCTAATGCCAGAAAATTTTACCGACGAACGTCGTCAGGCCTTTGAAGCCAAATTTCAAAAATTGCTCAAGCATTATCCTAATAAGCAAGCGGCATTGTTGCCGGCTTTGCGATTGTTCGAGGAATTCTTCCGCTACAATGATGAGGATAGTTGTGCCTATTTAGCCAAATTGTTGGAAGTTTCACCGGCTAAAGTGTATGGTGTGTTTTCGTTCTACACCCATTATAATCGCAAAGAGCATGGCAAGCACCGAATCATGGTTTGTATGACTCTGCCCTGCGCTTTACGTGACAGCAAAGGCATTGTTGAGCATCTCAAGAAGAAGTTGGAGATTGACGTGGGCGAATGCACTTTGGACGGCAAATTTAGCCTTGAAAAAGTGGAATGTCTGGCCGCTTGTGATCGTGCGCCGATGTTGCAGATCAATGAGAACTATTATTACGATTTGACGCCGGAAAAAATTGATGCGATTTTGGCAAGTTTAGATTAGTCTTCCGATATATGAAATTGCCTGTGCCAAAGTAAAAAGGCATGGCGTGTAAATAATATGAACAAGAATGATACAAATTTGGAGAATGGCCTTGGCCTTTGAACCGATTCTCTTAAAATACTGCACAAAGAACGCAAACACGTCACTTGACTTCTATTTGTCGCACGGTGGTTACGAAGGCGCGAAGAAAGCGCTTAAGATGACGCCGGACGAGCTGATTACGGAAGTGAAAAACTCCGGTCTGCGCGGACGAGGTGGGGCTGGCTTTCCAACTGGCATGAAGTGGAGTTTCGTTCCCAAAGATATTATGCCGACCTATTTAGTCTGCAATGCCGATGAGAGTGAGCCGGGAACATGCAAAGACCGTGAACTTCTTAATGGAGATCCGCACGCATTAATTGAGGGTATGATTATTGCCTGTTGGGCCATCCGTTCCAATTGGGCGTTCATTTATATTCGCGGCGAGATGGGGCCTGAAACCAAAATCTTCGAGAAAGCGATTGATGAGGCGACCGCAAAAGGCTTTTTGGGCGACAAGGTTTGTGGTACAGATTTTAAGCTAAAGATTACGATTACACGTGGCGCTGGTGCTTACATTTGTGGTGAAGAGACCTCGCAATTGACATCTATTGAGGGAAACCGTGGCTATCCGCGTCTAAAACCGCCATTTCCGGCAGTTAAGGGATTATGGCAAAAGCCGACCATTATCAATAATGTTGAAACCCTAATGAATCTGCCACACATTATCAATAATGGCGCGGCTTGGCATAAAGGTTTTGGTACGGAGAAAAGTGCGGGATTTAAGGTTTTTTCCGTAAGCGGTCATGTGAATAAGCCGGGTAATTATGAGGTGCCTTTGGGAACACCTTTAAGCACACTTGTTAATGATTACGCGGGTGGGGCTTGGAAGGGTGTACCATTAAAGGCAATTATTCCTGGCGGCTCATCTGTCCCGGTACTAACCATGAAAGATTTTGATGTGCCGCTAGATTATGAATCAATAGCCGCGCGTGGCAGTATGTTGGGCTCCGGGGCCGTGATTGTGATGAATAATACAGTTTGCATGGTCAATGCAATATTAAATTTAATAAAATTTTATCATCATGAATCGTGCGGACAATGTACACCATGTCGCGAAGGCACAGGGTGGTTGGAAAAAATTCTGCATCGTATTGCTGGCGGGCATGGGCGCGAAGAAGACATTCAACTGCTCGACGATATTTGCAACAATATGGTAGGTAATACGATTTGCGTTTTGGCCGATGCCGCGGCGATGCCCATTCAAAGTTTCGTCAAAAACTTTAGGCAAGAATTCGATTATTTCATCAAAAATAAAAAGAGTATGGTGACTGGCGCAAGCGGGTCGCATCACGGTAAGCATTAGATACGTCGTTACGTCAATATAAACATAAAATTGCGATAATTTATGGCTGATCTTATTAAAATAAAGCTGAACGGCAAAGAAGTCGAAGTCGAAAAAGGCACAACCATCCTGGATGCAGTGAAGCCGCACGGGGCCGAAGTGCCGCATTATTGCTATCATCCCGGTTTGAGCATTGCCGGCAATTGCCGCATGTGCCTGGTTCGCACTGCACTCAAAAATCCGCGCGACCCGGACGGCCCGGCGCAATGGATGCCGAAGCCGTCCATTGCCTGCCAGTCTATCGTCACGCCCGGTATGGAAGTGGACACCGAATCCGACAAGGTGAAAAAACTTCAGGAAGCGATCATGGAGTTTCTGTTGATCAATCACCCGCTGGATTGTCCGGAATGCGATCAGGCCGGTGAATGCCGTTTGCAAGATTATTCATTTCAATACGGGCAGGATCGCAGCCGTTTTATTGAGCAAAAGACGACTAAGCGAATTAAGAATGTCGGCCCGCAGATTGCTTTGTGGGGCACCCGCTGCATAGTTTGCACCCGTTGTGTTCGCTTTTTAGAAGAAGTGAGCGGCGGAGCCGAAATCAGCGTGTTCGAGCGAGGCGACCGCAGTGTAGTGGATGTTCATCCAGGCAAGGAAGTAGACAACCCATTAGCCGGTAACATTGTGGATATTTGCCCGGTAGGCGCTTTGGTTAGCCGAGATTTTCTCTATAAAGCACGTGTCTGGTTCATGCAATCTGAAAAATCAATTTGCAACATGTGTAGTAAAGGTTGCAACATTAATGTAGATTCGCTGGAAGGCAACATCAAGCGTTTAACGCCTCGTGAGAATTTGGCCGTCAACCAATATTGGATGTGCGATTATGGACGATTTGGTTGGAAATATATTTATTCAGATGATCGGTTGATTGCGCCTTTGCAAAATGGCCAGGCAATTAAATGGAGCGAGAGTTTTGACATTGCCCGCGATTTGTTCAGCAAGGCTAAAGGCACCGGTTTTGGGGCGTTGATCTCGCTATTTGCTACTAACGAAGAATTATATTTGTTAGATCAATTAGCACGGAAAACTTTAGGTATTGAAGCTATTGCGTTGCTGGAAAACACAGTTAAGCATGATGAAGTTTTTCCAAAATTTAAGATTAACGGTGATAAGCAACCAAATCGACGTGGTTTTAGTCAAATTATGGGCAAAGCCAACACGTATGAACAGCTACTTGATCAAATTGAGTCAAAAAAGATTCAAAATTTGATTATATTTGGCGGCATTCCAGATTATAAGTATAATCCGGCATTTGTTGCGGCAGCCAAAAAGCTAAAGACATTAATTGTTTTTGATCTAATGAGAAGTGATTTAGCTGATGCCGCTCATCTGACATTTCCAATGCTCGCTTTTGCGGAAAAAGCTGGTAGTTATGTTAACGCTGACGGCATTGTGCAACGTTTTGATAAAGCTGTTGAGGCACAATTTCCTGCAGAAGAAGAAGTTAATATTTTGCAAAAACTGATTCGTATCCAAAACTCGTCATATAAGGTTTTGACAGTCGGTGGCGTTTTTAGTAAATTGGCCAAAGAATACAAAGCATTTGAAGAAATGAGCTATAAAACGTTGGAGTATAAAGGGCAAAAAGCTCAGGCTTAGGTCCTGTACGGAAGTTTTAAAGCAGGAGTGTGTCCCATCGGCTTGATGGAACTTGGTTTAAGAGTCATATTTATGCTAGCGGTTTTTACCATGATGATGCTCCTTGTGTCATACCTTGTGTATGCCGAGCGTCGGGTAGCCGCGTTTATACAAGACCGCGTCGGGCCAAACCGCGTCGGCTGGGAAGGGTTGATGCAGCCATGGGCTGATGCAGTCAAGTTGATGCTTAAAGAAGATATTTATCCGGATAAAGTCGACAAATTGCTTTTTTTGCTGGGGCCATTTATCGCTTTTGCACCGGGCTTAATAACTTTTGGCTTAATTCCAATCGGAAGCTATGACTTTTCCAATCCGGATTCTGTTCTGGCTATATCGAATATCAATGTTGGGATCTTGTTTATTCTGGCAATCGGTTCGCTTGGTTTTTACGGACTGTCGTTTGGCGGTTGGGCTTCGAACAATAAGTGGTCGCTTTTCGGTGGGTTACGGGCTTCAGCGCAATTGATTAGTTTTGAAATCGCGATGGGGTTTGCCCTGATTAGCATCCTGATGACCGCGGGAACCACCCACATGAACGGCATAGTTCACAGCCAAATGGGTACATTTTTCGGCTTTATTCCCAGATGGAACATATTTATTCAACCGGTTGCTTTCATTATTTTTCTTATTGCCGCCTTTGCCGAAAACAACCGTCTGCCTTTTGATATGCCTGAAGCTGAGCCAGAATTGATTGGCGGCTATCATACCGAATACAGTTCCTTAAAATTTGGTTTGTTTTTCCTCGGCGAATATGCAGCATTGATTACGATGTCCGGCATTATTGTTACCCTTTTTCTGGGGGGCTGGACTTTACCATGGATTGACATGGCTTCGCTAAATTTAAATCCAATTGTTAGCGGTATTTTATCTTTTGGAATTTTTGTAATAAAATGGTTTCTTGTCATGTTTTTTTATCTATGGGTGCGTTGGACTTTTCCACGGGTTAAGTATAACCAACTCATGGAGTTAGGCTGGAAGGTTCTAATCGAAATTGCTTTTGTAAATATATTAATTACGGCGGCAATCGGGCTGTGGTTATGACTCATTTTCGAGCAGCTTTGTAAGTTCGGAATTACTTATGGAGATCGTAAATGGAAGCACCGAAAAATTACAAATATAAATGGACATTTGGAGATAAGATATTTGTTTCGTCAGCCATTACAGGTCTGATGAATACGCTTAAACATCTTTTTTTTAAACCAGCATTTACAACCGAATATCCGGATGCTCCATTAAAAGTTTACCCACGATTTCGCGGTGAGCACCGTTTAAAAAAAGACGACCAAGGGCGAATCAAGTGTACAGCGTGTTTCATGTGCGCGACAGCTTGCCCGGCCAACTGCATTACGATTGTCGCCGGGCCGGCTCCGGCCGAATACGGCCCTGATCGGGAAAAAATTCCGGTTGTATTTGATATCAACGAATTGCGTTGTATTTTTTGCGGTTACTGCGAAGAGGCCTGTCCCAAAGATGCCATTGAATTAACGACAAAAATGCCAAAAGTATACACAAGTCGAGAAGAATTTATTTATAATCGCGATAAATTGCTGAACAACTAACATTAGATATACTTATGATTATTGACATTTTATTTTTGGTCAACTCCATGTTGGCAGTCACATTAGCGGTTTTGATGGTGATTCAAAAAAATCCCATTTATAGCGCACTGTGCTTAATTGGGGTATTTTTTCCACTCGCGTTCATATTTTTATTGTTATGGGCACCGTTTGTAGCTGTTATTCAAATTTTGGTTTATGCCGGTGCAATTATGGTTTTGTTTGTTTTTGTAATTATGATGATAAACCTTGAGCACCATGAATTAGAAGTTGAAAAGCACCGGATATTTCAGATTATCGTTGGAGCGGGCTCCGGTTTGCTCACGTTAACATGTGTTTATATAATCAGCAAGACAGTTGGCCAACTCCCTGCCGAAAGACCGGATGCTTTGATTCGTCCTGATTTCGGCTCTACACATTCAATTGGCCGTCTCATTTTTGAAAAATATATGGTTCAATTTGAACTCGTTGCCGTATTGATTTTAGTCGCTTTAATCGGCGCTGTTTTTTTAGGAAAGAAAAAACTGGATTAAATCATGTTCCTTACGTTGACCAACTGCTTAATCTTGAGCACAATTCTTTTTTCCATTGGAACATACGGTGTTCTCGTCAAGCGTAATATTTTGATTATCTTGATGTCCGTTGAATTAATGCTAAATGCTGTCAATTTGGCTTTTATTTCATTTAGCTATTTTAAGTATAATGGTGTTGAGACAGGTCATTTCTTTGTCCTTACGATCATTGCAGTTGCTGCTGCTGAGGCTGCGGTGGGATTGGCCATTTTGATTTCCTTATTCCGTACTCGCGACAGCGCGGATATTGACAAAATGATGGAAATGAAATGGTAAGTGTTTATGTGCCATTTCTTCGGATTTAGCAATTTCTGTATCTTAAATTGTAAAACTGTGCTGAAAAATTGCATTGCAATGTTGCTGGTTTAAAAATGAACGGAAATATGGATAATAGCTTTCTTCTTTTTATTCCCATTTTGCCATTTCTTGGCTTCCTTATTAATGGGATAATTGGCTACAAATTTGAGCGGACGACCGTTGGTATTATTGGGTGTACACCGCTACTTTTGTCTTTCATGTTGTCTCTCTATGCGTTGGGTAAATTGTTTGGGGATCCAACTCCCCTGACGTACGTTGCCTATCAATGGATGACCGTCGGAGAGTTTAGCGTTAATATCGGTTTTTATATTGACAGACTTAGCGGGTTGCTGATCAATATTATTACTGGTGTGGGTTTTTTAATTCATTTTTATTCTAACGGTTATATGCACCATGACAAGAGTGTAGCACGTTTTTTTGCTTACCTGAATTTATTTATTTTTGCTATGCTCATTTTAGTTATGAGTGATAATCTAGTTTTGATGTTTTTAGGCTGGGAAGGCGTTGGTTTGTGTTCCTATTTGTTGATAGGGTTTTGGTACAAGGATATGTTTAGCGACAAAATGTCCAACGCTGATGCCGGTAAAAAAGCATTTATTGTTAATCGTGTTGGTGATGTTGGTTTTGTGTTGGGTATTTTTCTTATTTTTATGAATTTTGGTACGCTCAATTTTCAACAGTTGCAACTGTCGATGACCCAGATTGCTGTTGCAGGTGGAATGATTACCGCAATCACGCTTCTACTATTTGTTGGTGCTACAGGTAAATCCGCACAAATTCCGCTCTATGTGTGGCTACCCGATGCTATGGCAGGTCCAACCCCCGTTAGTGCACTAATTCATGCTGCTACAATGGTGACCGCCGGTGTTTACATGATTGCTCGCCTCCATTTTTTGTTCGTTCAATCTGAAACAACAATGTTTATTGTGGCTCTAGTCGGAACATTCACGGCGTTATTTTCAGCTACAATGGGCGTTACACAAAACGACATTAAAAAAGTTTTGGCTTATTCGACTGTCAGTCAATTAGGCTATATGTTTATGGCTATGGGCGTTGGCGCTTTTAGTTCGGGTATCTTCCACTTAATGACCCATGCCTTCTTTAAAGCCTTGTTATTCCTTGGCGCAGGGTCGGTTATTTTAGCATGCCATCATGAGCAGGACATGCGTAAGATGGGTGCGCTTAAAGATAAAATTCCCAAAACATTCTGGATGTTTGCTATTGGCAGCCTTTCTTTGATGGGGATTCCGCCGTTTTCGGGTTTCTTCTCCAAAGATGCAATTTTAGCGCATACTTTTGCCCATGAAGGTTTTTCCTATAAAATTTTTTGGCTGATGGGCGTGATTGGGGCCGGATTTACGGCTTTTTATACAGCACGTATGGTCGGTATGACCTTTTTCGGTAAATCCAAGATGACAAAAGAGCAGGAGAGCCATGTGCACGAGCCGGATTTTACGGTTGTTTCTGTGCTAATGGTCCTTGGGTTTTTGTCGGCTGTCGGAGGTTGGTTTGAAATCCCAATGGTCTTTGATGGATTCTCACACTTTTTAGACCCAGTTGTTGGTGTATCCCAACCCGAGTTGCATTTATCACATACCACTGAAATATTGCTTATGTTAATTTCTATTGTAGTTGTAGCAACCAGCGGTTGGTTTGGCTTCAAAATTTATAGTCAGGAACTGCCAACACCACAGGAAATTGTCAAGCAACCATTAGGGAAACTGGCTTATAAGCTGAGTTACAACAAATACTTTATAGATGAAATTTATGATCTGATTATTATTCAATCAGTGATTAAAAGCGCAAAATTTCTCTGGACATTTGTAGATGTTCAGATTATTGACGGAATTGTCAACGGCGCAGGTGAGTTAACTCAATTTATTAGCGGACAAATGCGAAAGTTACAGACAGGCAGTACTAATATCTATGCTTTTTCAATATTGGCAGGGGCGGTTTTCATCCTCATGTTTTTTATGACAAGAGTTTAGCTTATTAACTTATATCGCTTTTATGTAGTGCTACTATCTATGTTAATGGGATGTTTTTTTGGTTGAAGTTTTGCACAACTATTTTTTGCTAAATTGACGTTTAAGGTAACTTATGGGCTTGCTTTCTTTAATTGTTTTTTTACCGCTCTTGGGCGCAATAGCCATAGCGCTGTTTCCAAAGTCCGCTGAAAATGCCATCCGCAACTTTACTTTGGCGATTTTAACATTGGGTTTTGTAATTTCGCTGCCGCTCTATTTTCAGTTTGACAACACACAAAGCGGGTTACAATTTGAAGAACAGATTCAATGGATTGATGCTATCCACGCATCCTATCACATTGGTATTGATGGCGTCAGTGTTTTACTCGTTTTATTGACTACATTTTTGGGTCCAATTGTTTGTCTGAGTACCTGGAGCTCTATCGAGGAGAAAATAAAAGAATTTTATGTCACTCTTCTCATTTTGCAATTTGGTATGCTGGGTGCTTTTGTTGCCTATGACCTGCTGCTATTTTACGTTTTCTGGGAAATAATGCTAATTCCCATGTTTTTATTGATCGGTATTTGGGGTGGCGAAAATCGAGTCTATGCAGCCGTGAAGTTTTTTATTTACACGATGGTTGGCAGTTTATTTATGTTCCTGGCGGGGCTCTACCTATATAATGTTGCCGACTCATTTGACTTATCCTTGCTATATCAAGCTGTTCGTATTCACAGTATTGCGCCGGATGTTCAGTATTGGCTTTTTTTGGCGTTTGCTCTTTCTTTTGCAATAAAAGTTCCACTATTTCCTCTTCATACTTGGCTGCCTGATGCTCATGTGCAAGCACCTACTGCTGGTAGTGTTATTCTGGCCAGTGTTTTGTTGAAGATGGGCACCTATGGTTTTATTCGTTTTGCAATCCCTCTTTTCCCTGATGCGGTCTTAGAACTTGCCCCCTATTTCTCTTTGCTGGCTTCTATCGGTATTATTTATGGTGCGCTAATGGCGCTGGCACAAGATGATATCAAAAAATTAATTGCGTATTCATCTGTCAGTCATTTAGGCTATGTCATTTTAGGTTTATTTGCATTTAACAATGCTGGGATGCTTAGCCAACAGGGTGTCGAGGGCGCAATTTATCAAATGTTGAATCACGGTATCAGCACAGGCGCTCTATTCTTATTAGTGGGTGTAATCTATGAGCGGCGACATACTAAAAAGATAGCGGAATTTGGCGGATTGGCCAAGGTAATGCCGATATATGCCGTTGTATTTATGATTACCACCCTATCATCTATTGGATTGCCTGGTTTAAACGGATTTGTCGGTGAATTTTTAATCCTGATGGGTGCTTTTACCGCCAACAAATTTTTTGGAGTAATGGGTGCATTTGGCGTTATTTTGGGGGCAGTTTATATGTTGGTTTTGTATCAAAGGACTTTTTTTGGTCCAATTACTAAGACTGAGAATGAAAAGCTCACCGATTTAACGCTTCGTGAAATTATCGTTTTTGTGCCGCTGATTATAATGATGTTTGTAATGGGTATTTTTCCAAACTTGTTTTTGACCATGATGCACGTTACACTTCAGGCATTGCCTAACACACCACTGTTTGTAAGATGATATCTCTAATACTTTGATTATGTTGACACATTTGACGAGATTAAGCAAGAGCACGCTAATATGATAACATTATTTCAAGCGGTCTTACCCGGCACAATTCTTGTTATTGCCGCCATTGCTGTTTTAATGGTAGAAGGTTTTGCTGGTGCTGGTCGTAAGGCAACACTAGCATTGATATTGTCATTAATCGGTGTGGCGGGTGCATTTTTAGCACAGTTTCAATTGTTGAATGTGAATCAGGCTTTTTTTCCAGACGCGCTGCCGTTTTCTGACGCATTACGAATCGATGATTTTGGTATTGTACTGGGGCTTATTGCGCTCATAGGGACCGGTTTTTCATTATTGATTTCCCCATCCCAACTGGAGCGCACGAAGTTTAATTGTCCTGAGTACTACGCACTGATTTTGTTAGCTGCAGCCGGAATGATCTTTATGGCTATTAGCGGAGACCTTATTACGTTTCTGCTTAGTTTGGAGATTATGTCATTAGCAATATATATATTAGCCGGCTTTTTTCGCGATCAAGTTAAATCAAATGAAGCGGCCATTAAATATTTTATTTTAGGCGCATTTTCGACTGGCTTTTTGCTATTTGGCATGGCCATCGTATACGGCGTTTCCGGGACAGTGGTTATTAGCCAGATCAGTCAGACTCAGGATAAAACAATATTACTGGGAATGGGCTTGATGTTGGTTGGCTTTTTCTTTAAAATTGGCGCAGTACCCTTTCATAGTTGGGTTCCGGATGTCTATGAAGGCGCACCTACATCCGTAACGGCTTTCATGGCGGTTGGCGTTAAAACAGCAGGATTTGCTGTTTTTTTACGGGTTATGTTGATTGCCTTTGGTAATTTTGGTGATGACTGGACGGTTGTCATACAAGTAGTAGCCGTGCTTAGTATGATTATTGGCAATGTGGTTGCTATCAGCCAGCGCAACCTCAAAAGACTACTGGCTTATTCGAGTATTGCGCATACAGGTTACATGCTTCTTGCTTTTGCCGCTGCAAAATCAGATCCGACTATGGGAAGCACGGGCATTGTTTTTTATCTGTTAACCTATACTTTTACTGTTTCAGGTGCATTTGCTGCTATTATTGCAGCCGGAAAAGAAAACATTGAAGACTTTGCCGGCTATGCTCATCAGCACAAGTTGATGGGAGCCGCGATGGCTATCTTTTTTTTCTCGCTGGCCGGAATTCCTACAACAGCGGGATTTATGGGTAAATTATTAGTTTTTATGACTGCTATCGATCAGCATCTTTATTGGCCAAGCATTATTGGTATTATTACCAGTATTGTAAGCGTTTACTATTATTTACGCGTTGTTGTTTATCTTTATTTCCAGCCTGAAATCGAGAAAAATACACGTCCCCCAATTAGTTTGAGTTTGGCTATTGCATCAACACTTGCTGTGGTGGGTGTGTTTGTTATTGGCCTATTGCCGCAGCATTTTATAAGCTACATCATGTTGACGTACCAGGCGATGATTTCGCAATAACAGCGCTAATTTATAAATAGATAGAATGCGGTATGCCTAAACAGTAAAATGCGAAAGTTTTATTTTATTATTTTTTGACACAATCGTAATAGACTTTTATTAAGGCCGATCACATTTTTAAGTGTAGATCGGCTTTTATGCTTATAAGTGGTTATGAATATATATTTTACGTTTTTGTAGAATTATCCGCATAGTCATTTACGCAGTCAATAACCTCAGACCTCCTGATCCCGTGCACGGCTAAAAGTCGTGAAACTTATTTCTGCATAAGCGATTAACGCCGATTTCCCCCCTAAAAGGGATCGCTCCGAGCGTGAATCTGGAGTGAGACCATTTTTGTAAAGTCTTCAACGTGGATTCAGCTTTTACAAGGGTCGGATACTTTGAATGCTTCAAAAATGGTCTCACTCCAGATTCACGCGGATCAGGAGGTCTGAATTTATGCCAGATGAAAATCTGTTTTATGTGATTGACTTAACTATATTCTATTGGATAAACCATGATTTATGTAATGTTTTTTTTGATTGGTTTATGCCGCTTGTAACCAATTTACGTAATTGGTTGGTTCCGCTGGCAATTCTTGTATTATTGATGTTAATAAAAGGTGGCCGTCGCGAAAAAATAATCATAATTTTATTATTTCCAACCATTTTATTAAGTGATCAGTTGAGCTCACATATTATCAAACCATTAGTCGGCCGTATACGACCTTGCAATGCTTTACCTGATGTTCACTTGCTGGTAAAGTCTACCAAAAGCCGTTCATTTCCATCTTCACACGCGGCTAATATGGCCGCAGCGTCTGTGATATTTGCCTATTATTATCGCTACTGGTGGTGGATATTTGCAAACATAGCGGTAATAATTGGTTTTTCTCGAATATATGTTGGTGTGCACTATCCCGGTGATGTACTTGGCGGTTTTTTTGTGGGATCAGGATGTGCCGCAATTGTGCTGCTGTGCTACTGTCATTGGTTTGAAAAGAATATAAGTGGCCGAAAAAAGTCTGACCAAACCCTCTGATCAAAAAATAAAGTAGCTTTCTGCATTCTTCAACGCAATTGTTATGCTGCGCTATTAAGTGACTATAAACAAAGACCCTAAGGGTTTTTTTTACGCATAACCTCAAGAGGTTCAACCAATTAAACCCTTAGGGTCTATGCTAAAAAGTTGAAAAATTTGGTTTATATTGACTTAATTGGCTATAAACAAAGACATAAGGGTTTTGTTTTTTGTTTACGCATAACCTCAACAGGTTCAACCAATTAAGCCCTTAGGTTCTATGCTTAAAACTCGAAAAACTTTGTTTATATTGACTTATGCTTACTTTTTTGCAAAAAGTTATTAGCACGATACAACGCCGAAATCTGCTAACATCGGGTGATAATGTTTTAGTAGCTGTCTCTGCCGGCGCGGATTCTGTAGCATTAGCAAGAGTTCTAACTGAAATTGCATCGCAATACCAGTTATCAATAGAGCTGGCGCATCTGAATCATGGCCTGCGTGGCGCAGAAGCCGATGCCGATGCTCGATTTGTTGAAGATCTGGGAGTGCAGTTTGGCTGGCGAACGCATCTTGGCTATGCTAATGTGCGTACCCTTGCACAGCAGTACAAGCAATCTTTAGAGGAGGCGGGTCGTGAAGCACGGTATACTTTTTTTGAGCGTATTGCGAAGCAAATTAATGCTTCGAAAATTGCTACCGCCCATACAGCTAACGATCAGGCTGAGGTTGTATTAATGCGCTGGTTGCGCGGCGCCGGTGTGCGCGGTTTGGCAGGCATTCCATATTGTCGGGGCAACATTATTCGGCCATTTCTAGACATCATGCGTCAGGATATCCTTGATTATCTGCTACAAACCAAGCAAGCATATCGTGAGGATCAAAGCAATGCAGATCAAGCATTTATGCGTAACCGAATTCGTCATAGGCTGTTGCCTGCTTTGGAGCGCGAATTTTATCCGGGTATAACTCGACGGCTTAATCAATCAGCCATACTTTTTCGCAGTTTGGAGGATTATTTAAGTCAACAAGTTGCACTAGCCGCGTCACAATTATGCCTTGTCGAGTCAAATGATAAGATTAAACTTGCATTAACACACTTTTTTGATTATCCTGAAATTCTTCGTTTAGAACTCATACGCTGGTGTATTGAAAAGTTGTGCAACGGCTTGCCGGATTGGAGCTTTTCCAATTATCAGAGCTGCCATGAACTGGCTGCACAGTCGCAATCGGGTCAAAGCTGTGATTTACCTGACGGGATTTGTGTCCAGCGCACACACCACTATTTGATTTTTGAGCGTAAAAGACCAGTTGTTTCGGCGACGTTTTGCTATAATCTGCCAATACCAGGGATGCTGGAGATTCCGGAAATTGGTTGGCGATTATTTATGCAACTATCAAGCGAGTTTGATGTGCAAGGTTATCCAAAAAATAGCGAACAGACTATTTGGGTTGATTTTGATTTATTGCCGAAACCGTTGTTTGTGCGAAACCGAAAGCCAGGAGATCGACTGCACATTCCGGCGGTTGGTACAAAAAAAGTTCAGGATATTTTAATCGATGAAAAATTTCCGCGTGAAAGCCGCTCACGATTGCCACTTATTTATGCCGGTGACGAGTTGCTTTGGGTTGTGAGTATTCGGCGGAGTGGTTTGGCTAAAGTAACTACGCAAACGAAACGTGTTTTGAAGATAAGTGTTGAAAAAAATATTCCTGATTGACTTTGAAAAAGCAAGGCACGAAAGCAAACAGCATGTTTTGTCACTGTGCATGAGGATTATTTTTAAAAGTGGTTTGCACAATAAAAACGACTAAGATAAGTTTACTAAATTGTTTTGTGGGAGAAAATTCGGATGCCAATTATGGATCGTCCTTCCAAAGTTATTCTTAGCGCCGATGCTATTCAAAAACGAGTTAATGAGTTAGGCCGGCAAATTACTGATGATTACCAAGGCAAAAAACTGGTTGTTGTAGGTATCCTTAAAGGCAGCGTTATTTTCATGTCTGACTTGATTCGAGCCATTGAGTTGCCGTTATCGATTGACTTTATGTCTACATCAAGCTATGGGGACCGGATGGAGTCATCTGGTGTTGTGCGGCTACTATATGACTTGACGCGCTCTATCGAAGGTAAAGACGTCCTACTGGTTGAAGACATCGTTGATACAGGTTTGACCTTACAGTATCTTGTGGAAAACCTGACTACACGCCACCCGCGCTCATTAAAAATATGTGCCCTTTTAGATAAAAAAGCGGCGCGTAAAACTGAGCTGAGCTTTCTAATTGACTATATTGGCTTTGATGTCCCTAATGAGTTTTTGCTTGGTTATGGCCTTGACTTTGATGAAAAGTACCGAAATTTGCCTGACATTGTTGCATTGCTTGCCTAAACATACCATACCAAAAAAATTGTACCCGGTGGTAATGGTTTTGCAACAGTTTACTTGACAATGAGATGCGCTATCTAAGACCTTATTTTTTAAAATTAAGCACTTGGCAATGGCAATAGAGACTTATTCCGATGATTATGACTATCAAACGTGCACAATTTGCAACTTGTTTCAAAGATTAGGAATATGAGCGAAAAAGTATACATCCTGATGGATGAAAACGAATCTGAACCTAAAGCGAATCCGCGCAAGAAGAAAACCCCAAAACGAGCTGCCGATAACGACCCGGATAAATTCAAGGGCTTTAGCCTGTGGAAGCAAGCGCTTTTTTGGGTTCTTTTATTTGCCATTGCGCTGATTGTCTCACAGCAGCTTCAGTCCCACCGAACTCCAATCGCCGAGTTAGATTACTCTGAGTTTTTGAAACACATGCAAAATGGTAATATCAAGGAAGTCACTTTTATTGAAACCAAAGTAGAAGGTGAGTTCAATGAGCCAATTCTGCCACCGCTTTCGGAAAATACGCAAATAAAAGAAAAGATTAAAAAATTTCGTACCCAAATTCCATTTGAAGACACGGAGCTTGTTAAACAATTGCATGAAAAAGATGTGATTATACAAGTCAAATCCGAGGCTATGAATTGGGCTAGTATTCTTCTGGCGGCATTACCATGGGTGGTTTTTATAGGACTTTGGATATTTTTTATTCGTCAGATTCAAGGCGGTAATAAAGCTTTTACTTTCGGCAAAAGTAAGGCACGGCTTTTTAACAGCGATTTTCCTAAACTAACTTTTAAAGATGTCGCGGGGGCAGAGGAAGCCAAGCAAGAATTGGTCGAAATCATTGAATTTCTGAAAGAGCCGGAAAAATTTACCAAGTTAGGCGGCAAAATTCCGAAAGGCGCTTTATTGTTAGGCCCGCCTGGAACCGGTAAAACTCTTTTGGCAAAAGCAGTTGCCGGCGAAGCAAATGTCCCTTTTTTTAGCATGAGCGGCTCTGACTTTGTAGAGATGTTTGTGGGAGTTGGTGCGTCACGCGTTCGAGACCTGTTTGAACAGGGCAAAAAGCACGCCCCTTGTATAATTTTTATTGATGAAATCGATGCGGTGGGCAGGCATCGTGGCGCAGGACTTGGCGGCGGGCACGATGAGCGTGAGCAGACCCTAAATCAACTTTTGGTGGAAATGGACGGTTTTAATTCTAATGAAGGTATTATTTTGATTGCGGCAACTAACCGTCCGGATGTGCTGGACCCTGCACTTTTACGACCAGGCCGATTTGATCGCCAGGTCGTGGTTGATAGGCCTACCTTATCGGGTCGCGAAGGCATTTTGGCAGTCCATACTCGCAATATTCCGTTAGCCAAGGACGTGGATTTAAAGCTGATCGCCCGCTTTAGCCCAGGTTTTTCCGGCGCCGATCTGGCTAATTTAGTCAACGAGGCCGCCTTATTAGCCGCCAGAAATAATCGCCCCAAAGTTATTATGCTGGATTTTGAAAGTGCTAAGGATAAAGTGTTGATGGGCACTGAGCGGCGCAGCTTAGTGATTAGCGACGAGCAGCGTCGTATAACGGCCTACCATGAAGCAGGACATGCCCTGATTGCCAAACTCCTGCCGCATGCCGATCCAATTCACAAAATGACCATCATTCCACGGGGACGGGCATTAGGTCTAGTGTCGCAGATCCCGATTGATGATCGGCATACTTACTCAAAAAATTACTGTGAGGATCGTTTAGCTGTGGCTATGGGCGGTCGTGCTGCCGAAGAGATGATCTTTAATCAGCTTACCAGCGGGGCCAGTAATGATATTGAACAAGCAACCCACATAGCACGAAAAATGGTATGTGACTGGGGTATGAGTGCGAAAATAGGGCCGCTGCATTTTGGTACGCGGGAAGAGCATGTGTTTTTGGGGCGCGAATTTAGTCAGCCGCGTGAGTTTAGCGAGAGTACGACGGAAGAAATTGACGCAGAAGTGCGGCGAATC
Source organism: uncultured Gemmatimonadota bacterium (assembly GCA_964404765.1). Classification (GTDB taxonomy): domain Bacteria; phylum 4572-55; class 4572-55; order 4572-55; family 4572-55; genus CAYOLL01. Next base: position 29,287 of record CAYOLL010000013.1, read on the forward strand.
GTTGAAGGAGCCTATATGCGAGCCAAAAAACTATTAGAACGGCATAAAAACAAGTTAATTCTTTTATCGGAAAGACTCTTAGAGAAAGAGATTTTAGATAGCACTGAGATTGATGATATCATTGGTGTTGAGTTTGTTGAGCAGTGTCGTGAAGAAGAGCGGCAATTCAGCCAAAAAATTACACCCTCCAATGGTACACCATACGGCTATCAACAGTCAGACCCGCAAAAGGGACAAAACGACGCATCAAAAGTGCAGGATTCAACGGTAATGTCGTCCACGTCCTAAAAAATTTATGAGATTTGAATTGACTATTTTTTATGAATTGAATATAATTGGGCGAAAAAATTAGTAGCCTGAAGATTTTAGCATTGAGACTATATCATGTATACTCTCTACAGGCACAAGGTTTCACCATGGAGATACGGAGATCACGGAGAAATCCTTTCTTTTTACCGTCTCTGTGCGCTCGGTGTCTCCATGGTAAAATGAAAGATTATGCCCTTTGAAAGTATAGTTTTACAAAGATTTTAAGTTGTCGGTAGCAACATGTTTTTGATTAGGAATGTCGATAAAATAAGTTTGGGTTTTGGTGCCATTGCGAGGAGCGCTTTTTGCGACGAAGCAATCTCAACCCACGTAGGGATTGCTTCGCAAAAGCGGTTTGCCATGACCGTCAATGGGAAAATTCAGAGTTATTAACTTGATGTTCCTTAACATAATCTAATTAAAATGATGTTTGGATGAAATGCGGAGTACGTTCTTCATTTGGTATTTAGATTTAGGAATGTGTGATGTTGAGTGGATTAATTTGTTATTTTTCGTGGTGATTTGAAGTGCAGAGCACTCAAGAAAATGGCATTTCTGGGACTCTGTCAGCCTAAGTTTCTTAGATGCGTTTATTTTCCGCAAGTTTTCCCTCTGAGTTCATCTGGTCATCGGCCATGTTGATACACTGGTATAAAAGCTTCTACCGGATGCATTCATATAAGTGAGGATTGCAATGGCAATAGAAGTCGATAAAAATATTTCAAATGCTTATATTGATTTATCATTTGGGCCAACGTGGCCTTATGTTCGTGTGGTAAGAGAGTTTATTGAATCTTTTTGCCGCGTTAGTTTTGGCGAACATGATCATTATATTTCCGAACGGATTTCGTCCAGCGCCAGTGAATTGGTCGAAAATGCCGTTAAATACTCAATTCACGATACTCTCAAAAATGGCACCCGCGTCAAAGTTGAACTTGTTCAGCAAAAAGAAGTGGTAATTCTTGAAGTCCAGAATCATGCTTTGCAAAATCATTTAGATGTGTTGCAACAACATATAGTCCAGTTGTCGAAAATGGGCGAAACCGAGTTGCAGAACATTTATCGTCAAAAGATGCTCCAGGCGGCTGAAGACGGAACAACCAGCCAATTGGGTTTAATTCGTATTCTGTGGGAATGGAGAGCTGAGGCACTTCAAATGGACATTTTTAATTCCGAAGAAGCGGGCCCGCTAAATAAAAAAGTTATCGTACGTGCCATATTTAGACTTGGGAGTTCAGCAAATGAATAAATTGAATCTAAAAAATTTTGAGAAAACGAAAGAAGCGGATGTTGATATTACTATTGCCGATTCACTTAATGGCGTTCGTATTAAAATAATCGGGCGATTGGATATGGAATCACCAGCGACATTAATGGGCGATTATGTGCAAAATATGCATGCAACTATTTTACAAAAAAATATTGAAAATGTTGAAGTAGATTTCACGGACTTGAAGTATATGAACTCTGCCGCGGTAAGTTTTTTATCTTCTAATTGGATTCGTAAGGTGCGCGGAGATCAGTCCTATCAGCTTATTTTTATTTATCCCAAGCGTTATTATTTAGCGTTATCAACAATGGCTTTGCTTTGCCATCCAAATGCTTTGCAACAGCAGGTGGATTAAAAGCTTTTCTCAAGTTCAGAGATTTTTGTTTATCACTTTCAAATCACGATGTGCATTGTATGAGCGACCGCGTCTCGTTAGAAAACAAAATTGCTTATTTAGAAGACGCACTTAAGCAGGAGCAAGTCCGTATCGCGCAACTGCAAAAGAAGTTGGAAAGTGCGGGGATTGATTTTGAAAAGAAGCATAAACAACAAGTTGAAGCAAATGATGAACGTGATATGCTTCTGAATAAGTTACAAGAAGTTATTGTCGAATATCAGGATAAGGAAAATCAGTTAGAAAAAGAGCATGACTTATTAGAAGAGGCTTATCATCGCTTAGAAAAAACGAATCAGGAACTTGAACAGAAAAATTTAGAATTATCCCAATTAGACGAGTTAAAGTCCAGTTTTCTTTCCATGATCTCGCATGAATTGCGTACGCCAATTACTGTGGTTCAAGGCAACACCGAATTGTTGCTGGATCACTTTGAGCATCTGTCACCAAAGCAAACCCATGTTTTGCTCAATACGATGATTGTCAGATTAAAAGAGCTCATTTTTTTGGTGGAAACGCTACTTCATTTGGCAAGTATAGAAGCAAAAAAATTCAATTTATATCCTAGCTGGATTTTGTTCGATGAAGTTATGCAGAGTATTTTGGGTCAAATCAATCCGCTCTTGCATCGAAAAGAAATCAAATTTATTCTAAAAATCGCTGAGCCTGCTCAAAAAGTTTATATTGATCGCGACTCATTTATTTTGGTGCTGATTAATTTGCTGGTCAACGCGATTAAATTCAATCATGACGGTGGCCAAATTAAGCTAAGCGCGATGATATATTATGAAAATGAAAGCCCACACCTGCTTGTAACCGTTGAGGATACCGGCATTGGGATTGACCCTTCACAACATCAGCAGATTTTCCGTAAATTTTATCAGATAGACAGCTCAAATACCCGACAATATGGTGGGAGCGGTATTGGTTTGGCTTTGGCCCAGGAGGTTGTTCATTTACATAAAGGCCGAATCTGGGTAGAAAGCGTTCCCGAAAAAGGCAGTTCCTTCTTTATTTTGCTTCCACAGCCGGCGCAGGTTTAGGGACTGCGAAAAATTAAGTTCCTTGCTACCAACAGTTATTTTCTCTAAAACATTGGGTTTCAGAATAAAACTTTGGGAAGTTATTTATGCGCGAGTCCTTAAGTTTTAATTGCCGCCATCATTATCAATGGCAGATTGCACGCTTTCCTTTAATTTTGCTTCTACAACTTGCCGGTATTCCTTGATCTTCAGATTACGACTAAATGCAGGTGTTTGGTTGATTAAATTTAACGCATCCTGGTAATGACCGGTATTGTAATAAATAGTGGCCAGATTTAAAAGAGCGTCTTCAAAATGGGGTGATAGCGCAATAGCTTGTCGATACAATTGCGTGGCTTCGGCATGATGTCCGCTAAGTTCGTGACATGTAGCCAGGTTATTGAGTGCATGTAAATGATATGGATGGTAGCGGTATGCTGTTTTAAAATCTATGAGCGCCGGTTCAAGCTGCCCAAGTGTGAAATGGGCAACACCTCGATACCAGACTAATGGCGTTGAAGCCGTGTCCAAAGTATAAAACGGCGATTCTGCTGCATTAATTTCGACAATAACTTCCGCCCAATCCGCACGATCTCTTGCGAGTAATGCTTTAAGCGTATGGGTTTCTGCCTGATAACGGATAAAGCCGATTGTAAAACCGGCCAGACCCATTATAATGCTAAAAATAATAAGTATCTTATCTGCATAGACATGGATAATACTACTTTTTTCTGACGGATTTGTAGCGGCAAAAAATGCGCCGTATGTCATCAACATGACGGTGTGGAATATGCGTTCATGCGGGAAGCTAAAGTTGGCATCGATCATATAGCTGATAAAACCGCACAGCATAAGCGTCACTGTCAGCTTAGCCAATGGCTCGTTCGTTTTTTGTAAAGCTTGGCCGGCGGCATACAAACCATAGCCAAAGAATCCAAGGTAGCAGATTAGACCGAACAGACCGGTTTCCGCAAGAACCCATAGAAAATCATTATGCGGTTGCAGAAAATGTACCGTTCCAAATTCCGAGCGCATGTGTTCCACGCCATAAGTCGGCATCCACAGCTTCCATTGCGCCAAACCGACTCCCCGCCAAAGATTGTCTTTATCCCCAACCATGTGCAATGTTTTCTTCCACAATGTAAATCGCTCATTTATTGCCCGCTCATTCAGGGTAATAATTGTAGCGGCACGGGCCACAACAGAGGTTGGATCGTTTTTGGATTGAAATGCAGGTATGGCAGCAACGGCAATTAGGCTAATAATGCAAACATGCTGCAAGCGTTTTTTTAAATGCCGGACGGCTTTTGTAGGAAAGAGTTCCGCTCGAAATTGTCGCCACAAGAGAACAGTAAGCAGGGCAGCGGCAATAAAAAGTGCAAGCCAAACCGAGCGCGATTGGGCAATACCGATTACAAAAATATTTAAGCCAAAAACTGGATATGCTAAATAAAGCCATGCTGTTGAATATGTTAGGATACCTATCAATTGAAAAGGCAGAATCAGCAGCAGCGCAGACGCAAATAAGTTACGATTCGCCATGGTCGAAAATGGCACAAAGGCGGTATCACCCGGCACGTTGGTGAGCCCAATACGGTAGTATTGATCCAGACCGATGATGCACATCATCGCGCTGCTGAACATAAAAATACCGGACATGCGCCTGGGTGTGTCCGGATATGCCTTTATGACTACCGTGGTCCAGATGAACAGAAGCGTGCCAAGTGTAAGTTTAAGCCAGTCAAAAATTCCCTCGGTTAGATTAATGGTTCGGGTCAGCGAAAGTCCGGCAATGACGACATAGCCTATCTGCAGCCAAATCAACGGTGAATTCCAAATTGAGGTTTGTTGCCATAACTTATGACTTGAGCGAACGGCAGGCGTTACAAGACCAAAGAGTAAAACAACCGCAGCCAGAATTATAAAGCGAATCGGCAGGTCCGGATCCAGTGTCCTGGATGACCATATCAACGGGCAGACTAAAGCAATCCAGCCAATAAAAAGGGTTTGTGGCAATTTGATGTGATATTGCGGTTTGGTAGATTTCATACAGCTGCATATTGCTGCAGATATTGTGGCAAAACATTGTTTGTCAACCATACTCCGTTGGTTGAACGATAAAAAATATAGCCGTCTCGGTGCATCTGTCCGGATGCGACGAGCAAAATAGTCGGTTCACCATGCCGCTGACCGACTTTACGAGCCGTCTCTATATCCAGCGATAGATGAACATGGTGTCGTTTGCCTTTCGTCAAACCGAGCTTTAGAATCGATGCCAGAGAGCGCGTAGCCGTACCATGGTAAAGCGCTTCCGGCGGCTGCTCGGGGCAGTAGCCCAACTCTACCGGAATTGAGTGGCCCTGGTTGGCTCGAATGCGCGTCCCGTCTTCGCTCAGTGCAAATCGCTGCTTATCACTCTGAGCGACAACCCACGTTAATTGAGCCAGACTGACGGGTATTTCATGCGCAGCCAAAGCTTTGAGTAAGTCATCTACGGCTACCCAACCGGCAGTATCCAACTTCAAGCCAACTTTTTGCGGCTCATGCCGCAGAACTGAGCTTAGGAGTTTGCTAATTTGCGTTTCAGTCATTTTGTTTAATCCATGCGTTGTCTTGTCAGTTTCGGGTCAGCTTTTTTTGGCGTTTTGTCCAAAAGACTGGACAGAAATTTAAGTTGATGTTAAAATTGGCTGCTGTCAAGAAGAATTCATTTAACGGTTCCGTGAAAGCGCAGGCTATGATTTCTAACCGGGCAACTGAAAGTATTTTGCATCTTGCTACCTGGAATATCGGCTTTGGCTCGAAAAAACAGTCTATTAATGAACTGTCGGATCGGATGAGGGCTGATCAAATCCTGGCGTTCATTTCTCAGTTAAAGAAGATAGAGGGTCTTGATTTGAATGTCATCGCGCTTCAGGAAACAGCGGATCGGACCTATGAAGACAGCGCCCGCGATTTTTGTTTTAGCGCCTATCTTCAACAGCACGATCCTCAAACAACTCATCTTCACATTGAGCCGACCCTTGCTTTGGGTGATCGCAACAGTTATCCTTTTGGAACGTATCAGGAATTTAAGGATAGTTTGGGGATTAGAAAACAAACACAAGGCAATGGCATTTGGATTAGAAACCTGTGGCAGCTTCATAACTTATACACGCCTGATGACGATATGCCGGCTCGGGTGGAAGTGCAGCGTCCGATTCCAACCCCGCTTTATATGGCAGATCAACCATTAAGCGCTGCCGGACGCGATGAAGAAGATCGGCCGATACTTTGGTCACGGGTAGATTTAAAGAGCAGCCCGATTAACCGGCCAATTTTTTTTGTGTCGCTTCACTTTCCCACGCTTAAAAACGAGGAAAAGGAGGGCGTGGTCAGTGGTTTAAATGCCTTTCAACAAGACCTCGCTCACAACACTTTGGGAATTGAAGATGCGACTCGCTATACGGTTGACGAACTTGCTTACCTGTTACGCATTTTTGTGCTGAGGCAACTTATTGCACAGGCGAATCGTTTAGAAAAATATTGGGATATTTTAACGGTACATCCGCAGAGGTGCATTTTTATCCTTGCCGGGGACCTTAATTTTCGTCATACTAACAGCGTTTATCATGTGCCAACCGCTGAGGAGCAATTTCTTTTAAAAGCCGGTTTCCATCCGTCAAAAAAAACAGGCTTCACGCGTGAAGGCAGGCAACGTCTTGTGGATAACATTTGGATTCGCGGCAATAATGCGGTGTGGGAAGAATTACGGATTAACGGACTACAAATTGAAAGCAGCAGTTATGCAGATTCACTAAAAATAATTTCCGATCATTATCCGGTTTTAGCGGCTCTAAAAATACGGATGGACTAAACGGATTAAGGATCAGAAATTGCATTTTAAACCCCAGGGTTTATTCTGCCAAAAATGACCCTTAATAGTAGAGTGCGAAATTTTAATTTTGCGTCTCGCCGGTATCTAAATATCTGGCAGCGACTTGTAAAATAAATTTTGCTACTCTGGCTAATAATGGTTGCTGAATGAGTTAACGAGTATGAAGGCGTTATTTTTTCAAGTCATTCTGATGGGGTGCGTGCTAATGTATCAGTCTGCTGCCGCAACCCGTTATTTTGGCACGGCTGAAACATTGACAATCGTGCGCATTGGAATGGCGGATGTGGCACAAAAATTTGCTTTTTCCGAAGCTTTTCGGCTTAACTTGCAGGAATTAGGCAGCAGTCAAATTACGGCGCACGCGTATTTGATGGGCTATTCCCAATTGGGTCAAGATTGGGAACAAACAAGCCGTTATCGTCTAAACTACGGCTATCTTAAATGGCGTAGTCTGGGCAATTGGGTCGATTTAAGTGTCGGTCGCCAATTTACGACGGTTGGTCCTTACTTTGCAGCATTTGACGGTATCACCATCCAGATAACCGAAAAACGGTTGTCTTCTTTAAAAGCATATTATGGAGCGGTTGCGCCATTAGATTACAAAGCCGACGGCTTTGAGGCTTGGGGTAACACACGGGTGTTTGGCGCGCAACTTTCCATGGAAGCTATCGAGCGCACAAATGCCAGCCTTAGCTTCAGCCGCCGGGAAAAAGAGGGTCGTGTCGAGGCGCAGGCGCTTAGCTTGGAAGCTACTCGCTTTGTGCCGTATTGGGAGATGCAAGTCCATGGCAGCGTTGACTTTGACCTGGTTCGCGACCAACTGCAGCGCTTCACACTGGAAGCCAAGTATTTATTTTATACAGGAACACAACTTTATGGCGAATTTGTGCATCGTAAGCCGGTTGTTGATCCAAACTCAATTATGGCCGCTTTTGACCAGCAACCGACCAATGAGATTCACATGGGTTTTCGTGGTAAAAAGGTCGGGCCGATTCAAGTGCTTGGCCATTATGCGCCAATTTTTTATGCCGATAACGCCGCACATAGTTTTTATCTCGGCATTCTGTCACCAATTGGAACAATAACCAGCGGACGTGATATGTATGGGCGGGAACGCCGGACAAATGTGGCCTACTCCCATTCGTTTAGTGTGACTCGCCGGATCAATGCTACAACACAATTGAACTGGTTTCACCATGAGGCGCCCCGGGATAGTGTTCGGCTAAACCAAAGCGATTTATTTTCAGCGCAAGCCCGTTTTAAGTGCTTAGTTAATACCCGTTTTACATTGAATCTGGATTTTGAAAATAATTATCGGCAATTCCCCCATCGGCAACGTTACGTCCGCATTCGATCCGGCTTGACCTATCGTTTTTCCGGATAGCAAAATTTCAAACAAAGCGAGCATACATAAAATGTCAAAATTTCATGCCACCACTATTTTAGGCATCCGCCATAGTGGCAAAGTTGTTATGGCCGGTGATGGACAAGTTACTTTTGATGACTTGATTATGAAACACACCGCCCAAAAAGTGAGACTGTTAGCCGAAGAGCAAGTATTGGCCGGATTTGCCGGAACGGCCGCAGACGCTTTCACACTATTTGAAAAATTTGAGACTAAATTGGATGAATATAACAACAATTTACCGCGGGCCGCCGTCGAACTGGCCAAAGAATGGCGCAGCGATAAGTTTCTGCGCCAACTGGAGGCTTTATTGGTCGTGATGGATTGGAAAAATGCGTACATCATTTCCGGCACCGGTGATGTGATTGAGCCGGACGACGGGCTTGTTGCCATTGGATCGGGCGGGCCTTTTGCATACGCGGCCGCAAAAGCGTTAGCTTTACATGCGAAGATGAGTGCGCGTCAGATTGCCGAGGAGGCCATGAAAATTGCGGCTTCCTTATGCGTTTATACTAACGACCACCTAACAATTAAAGAGCTTAAGGAGAAATAAATTTGGCAGAGGAAACTTTGAAGGACTTAACGCCGGCCCAGATCGTCGCTGAATTAGACAAGTACATCATTGGTCAGGCCAATGCCAAAAAATCGGTTGCTATTGCTTTACGTAACCGTTGGCGGCGTATGCAAGTTCCTCCGGGACTACGCGAAGAAATTATGCCCAACAACATCATCATGATCGGCACAACCGGCGTCGGCAAGACGGAAATAGCCAGACGTTTGGCCAAATTAGCCGCCGCTCCTTTTATCAAAGTCGAAGCATCAAAATTTACGGAAGTCGGCTATGTTGGGCGTGATGTAGAATCTATGGTGCGAGATTTGACGGATTTGTCTGTGAGTATGGTTCGGCTGGAAAAAAGCACACAAGTCACAGAGAAAGCCCGGATTGCTACCGAAGATCGGCTCATTGAGCTGATTGTCGCTCAATGCCCGGATCTGGCTGTTAACGATAAAATGCGTCCGCTTAAATTGACCGACCCGCGCGAAATGGAGCGCTATCGTAAAAAATTAGTCAAAATGTTGGAGGAAAACCAGTTAGCGGACCGACGGCTGGAAGTGGAAATTGAGCAAAAGAACTTTCCTCTGGTGGAAGTCTTTGCAAATCAGGGTATGGAAGAATTGGACGTCAGCTTTCAGGAAGCCATGGCTCAAATGTTTCCCAAACGAACACGCAAACGCTTAGTGCCAATTGAAGAAGCTCGCCATATCCTGATGCAAGAAGAAGTGCAGAAACTGATCGATATGGAAGAGGTTATTACCGAAGCGGTGCATCGTGTGGAAAACGCCGGAATTATCTTTTTGGACGAAATTGATAAAATTGTCGGGAGTGATGGCGGCGGCGGGCCGGACGTATCGCGGGAAGGTGTCCAGCGTGACCTGCTGCCGATTGTCGAAGGATCAACCGTGCCGACCAAGTATGGCATGGTCAAAACCGACCATATTCTGTTTATTGCCGCCGGCGCTTTTCATGTCAGTAAGCCCTCGGATTTGATACCGGAAATGCAAGGGCGTTTTCCGATTCGTGTGGAACTAAACGATCTGACCGCTGAAGATTTTATGCGCATCCTGATTGAGCCGCAAAATGCCCTGATTAAGCAGTATACCGCTTTATTGGCGACTGAAAACGTCCAGATCAAGTTTACCGATGGCGCTGTAAAAGAAATCGCCCGTATCGCCGCGGATGTCAACGGGCGCACGGAGAATATCGGCGCACGCCGACTGCATACCGTCATGAACCGATTGCTGGAAAACCTGTTGTTTGATGTGCCGGACGTAAAGTACGATACGGTGACGCTATCTACCAAAGATGTCCGCGCCAAGCTAAAGGACATTGTAGAAGACGAAGATCTCAGCCGTTATATTTTATAGATTCTGTGTGATTGCTGATTCAGACCTCCAAGGTTGCCAAAATCTTGGAGGTCTGCTTATTTAAAGCCCGATTCCGCGATAAAATTTTTGACCCGCTCCCTTATGTCTGCCTGAACCATTTCAACCGACTGTTGCCCATCTATCAGCGAAAAACGCCCGCCTCGACGCGCCATCTGCAAATAACTATTTCGAATCGTGGTGTGGAAAATGATTGACTCGCGCTCTATTCTGTCGCCCTGACCATCAGCCGAGCGTGAGCGGCCTCGCTGCAACCCAATTTCCACTGGCAGATCAATAATAATCGTCAAATCGGGTGATAGCCCCGCCGTAGCAATCCGGCTTAACTGCTCGATCATGGCTTCACCCAGACCGCGACCGAAGCCCTGGTAGACGGTAGAAGCGTCAAAAAAGCGATCACACAATACAATTTCACCAGCTTGCAAATGGGGCACAATCCATTCGCAGACATGCTGAGCCCGACTGGCCTGATAAAGCAGCGCTTCCGTCAAAGGCGCCATTTCCTTATGAAGCGGATCGAGCAAAAGCGCTCTAATCTTTTCAGAGATTGGGGGTCCCCCCGGCTCACGCGTGCGAAATACCGGCAGATTTTGCCGCCGTAATTCTTGCTCCAGCAAACGGATCTGCGTGCTCTTGCCGCTGCCTTCGACTCCCTCGAAAGTAATGAACAAACCGCGCTTAGAAAATTTCATGCCAATTTTCGCTGTGGATAAGTGGATAATTGCCCAAAAAGCCTGTGGATAAGTCCTGGAAAACCCATGAAATAAGGGTTTATTGTGTGGATAACTTTTTTTAAAATTATTTAATAGCTGATCGAAATAATAGCGAACTCGTTTACTATATTGCAGTTAGCAGAATATAAACTGCATCATTAAGTTATCCACAGCGCTAAAAGCCGCATGGTACGGCCTTTTGCGCTACTTTGGTCGTTAAAACATCGCTTGATTTATGAGGAAAAAAGGCAAATATTTTCCCGAAAGTACTATCTTTGTGGATTCATTTGCCTGCAAATGCAAAGTCGATTGACTATGTTTGTGCGGCATTAGGAGGAGAGTTTAAACAGGTAATCGTCTCTTCAGGCAATTGCTGTCTTATGTCGCTGTAAGATTGATTTGCGGGTGCTATTTAGCGGTAAGCGCCTTTTATTTTGACACGCGGGCGCGCGATCACAAAGTGATACTGCCCGTTTTTTTCAATTTTTAGTGCTTCAAAACCGGCAATCGCTAATAATTCAAGCACTTGCTGTTTGCTATACGAGTAAAGCGGGCATTCGATCTCTAACAGGTTAAAATTTTTAAGCACAGACTGGGGCGTCCATTTATCAGGAAAGGTAAATGCCGCAAATTCACTCGTTGCCAGAAAAATCCTGCGCAGGATTGCTGTTGGATTTTCAGTATAATCAAAAAGGCCCATGGCAAAAGTAATGTCAAATTTCGTATTCAAATCCTGTTGCAAAAAATCGCCCTGGACGAATTTGCAGCGATTCTTGACGCCATTTTCATCGGTCATTTTTTTGGCAAGCTCCAGCATATTGCCGGAAAGATCGACGCCGTACACATGCTGTGCGCCACGTCTGCCCGCTTCTAGCATGTAACGACCGCTGCCGCATCCAACATCCAAGATTTTTTTTCCTTTCAACCCGTCGATATTGTTGAAGGTAAAGGTAAATCGCCGATAGACATCTTTATAGACAAAACGGTTGAGCAGACTGCTCCAAAAACCGGTTTCGCCGCTATAAATGGCATCGTAATGTGTGGCAATACGGTCAAAATACTGGGCTAATGTTTGCGTTTCAACAGGCATAAATAGGCCGACGATCTTAAGAGGAAATCACACCAAATCTTTAAGAAATATTTATCGGGTGTGGCCATGGATTATTCATCACCGCGGCACAGAACTCTATGTGTCCAAAAAGTTAACAAGGTGAAGTCTAAGGAAACAAAGGTCGGTTGTCAAGCGGAAATGCAATTTCTAACGCTTAACAAGTAACAAGTATAAAATTTACGACTTTTTGAGCCGGGTAGAACAGTGACTACTTTTCGTGCTTTTCGCTTATTTCATGGTTGATTTAAGAATTATTCAGGCTTGAGGCCGTACTTTCGAATTAAGTAAAATATCGTCAATAAGATGAGTGCGACAATAATCAAACGATTATACATTTTTAAATACTCAAGCACGAACTGCCAATTCTCGCCTAATGCAAACCCGGTGTAGACCAGGATGGCATTCCAAATTATTACGCCAATGCCGCTAAAACAAAGCATCGGCGCCGGTTTAACCCCGGCAACTCCGGCCAAAACAACGATCGCACTGCGAATACCAAGCATGAATCGGCTTAGCAGAATGACCTTTTCACCATGCCGGGCAAAAGCATCTTCTAATTGTGCAATGCGTTCCTGTTTTATAAAGCGAAAGCCTCCTTGCAAAAGAAAAGATCGTCCTTTGATTCGCGCAATCTGGTAAATCACCATAATGCTACAGAGTGAGCCGGCACTGGCAATGCCAAAAGTCGTATAAGGATCAATAAGGCGCTGCCCGGCTAAAAATCCTCCAAATACGACTGCCACATCGCCGGGAAATGGTGGAAAGAAGTTCTCAATAAAAGCCGCCGCAAAAAGAACCGTGTAGATCAGTGGCACAGGCCAGGCGCTGACCGATGTCAAAATGTATGTTAAAATTTTCAATGGGCGCTTTCATTGAAGTGTGGAGAGTTTTTCCACACAGTATTATCAGAATGATGTCGCACGGGAAAATATTCATGCAACAAATCGACTAAATTATTATTGATGACCGGGGTTTGCAGAATCTGTCTGAGGCGCCAAAGCTAATAAAGCCTTTACGGATGTGGCCTTGCTCAGGCATCTGACAGCCTGCTTAAGCTGCAAATCATCCTCCAGGGTAATTTTTTGCGCCTGCTCTTCTTTTCCGCGCACCGTTGCCAGGCTTAGCCGCATTTGCCGCGTAATTTCAGAGCGGGCCTCGCTAAAGGTTTCATCGCTAAACGCGACTTTTTTAGATTGCAGATAGAGCTTAAAATCATCAATCATTTGTGGACTCGGTAGATTACCGGTTTCCGGATTTTTGGCTACGTAGTCGACTGTAAAGTCAAAAGCTCGGCCTTCACGCAAGATATCACGCACGGTTTTTGGAATCTCGCGGACTGTTTGCAGGATGTCCGGGGTGATGCCTCCACCGCCATAGACGGTGCGGCCGGACTCTGTTTTAAATACCGGACCTGTCTGAACGAGGGAATCCGGCTGATCCGTTGTTAACGCTGCGGAGTCCGCTTTGGCATGCGCTTCGGCGGCATGGTCTTTATGAATGCAGCGACCGCTGGGGGTGTAGTATTTGGCTGTGGTTAGTTTCAATGCGCTGGTATCGGAAATCCGAAAAATGGATTGCACGGAGCCTTTGCCAAAAGTTGGCCGGCCAATAATCAACCCTGCATCATGATCTTGAATGGCGCCGGCTACAATTTCGGAGGCGCTGGCGCTGCCCTCATTTACTAAAACGGCCAGCAGCAGTTGATCTTCGGCCAAAAGCGGTTTTTTGTCTTGATAGCGCTGCTCCTGCTCTGCGTCGCGACCGCGGGTGTAGACAATGAGTTCGCCCTTATCTAAAAAAAGGTCGCTGACGTCAATGGCCGATTCCAACAAGCCGCCGGGGTTGTTGCGTAAATCCAGCACCAATGCTTTGGCCCCCTGGTCGCGCAGCTTTTGAATTGCATCTTTCAGATCATCGGCGGTTCGCTCCGCAAACTCGGCAATATTGACATATCCAATGCGCTCGTCCAGCATGAAGGCGAACGGAACGCTTTCAATTTTGATGACATCGCGGGTAATTGCCAAATCCAGGTTTTCATTGCTGCCGGGGCGATAAATCGTAATTTTGACTTCGGAACCTCTGGGTCCCCGCAGAGCCTCCACCGCTTGATCGACAGACCAATTCTCAGTGCTTTTGCCATCTACCTTTGCCACCTGATCTCCGGCTATAATGCCTTTGCGTTGTGCCGGCGTCCCCGGCATTGGCGCAATCACCGTCAGTTTGTTATCTCGCACGGCAATTCGAATACCTATGCCGCCAAATTCACCTTTCGTATGGACGAGCAGTTCATCATAGTGCTGTTCGGACAAATACTGGGAGTATGGGTCCAGCTTGGAGAGCATGCTTTCGACGGCTTGATCCATCAGCTTGTTTTTATCCACCGACTCGACATAACGCTGCTCAATAAAACTTAAAACTTTGGAAAAATCGCCGGTGCGATCAACCCTTTCCACACGTCGGGCCTGAACATAATCCACCGCAATATTGGTGATGGCCGAGGCAATCACTGCCAAAATCAGGTAAAGAACTAATGTTTTATGCGTCAGCGCTTTTTCATTTGATTCCATTAAAATCTCCTTGTGTTAATATATATCACATAAAGCCAAGCTCAAAACGCGCCGTTTCACTCATCATGTCCTGGTTCCAAGTGGGTTCCCATACAATTTCCACTTTTGCCGATTTAACGCCTTCCACGGACTTAACTTTAATTTCGACTTCGCCCGGCAGAGAACCGGCCGCAGGGCAGGCCGGCGAGGTCAGCGTCATTTTGATTGTCACATCTTTTGTCTCTGCGACATTAATTTCGTAAATCAGACCTAATTCATAAATATCTACCGGGATTTCCGGGTCAAAGCAGGTTTTGAGCGCTTTGACGATTTTTTCTTCTAATTCGATTCGGTCATTCATTTTAGCTATCCTTGTTCATTGTTTATTACTTACTCTGTGGTGGCCATTTCCGGCTTATTTTCCAGTGCGGCGATGAGCGTGTGCCAGGCTAACGTGGCGCATTTAATACGGGCTGGAAATTCGCGCACGCCAGCCAGGACAATCAGCTTTCCTAATCCTTCCTCGTTGATATCCAGCCCGGTTTTTTGCGTGACCATTGTTTGGAAGCGCTGGAACAGTTCGCGGATTTCTTCAATCGGCCGGGCTTTAATTTCCGCTGTCATCAGCGACGCAGAGGCTTTGGAAATCGCGCAGCCATGTCCTTGAAAGCTGATGTCATCTACCACGCCATTTTTTACTTTAAGATAAATGTGAATTGTATCGCCGCACAGCGGGTTATGTCCATCAGCCTCATGGCTGGGTGACGCCATTGCGCGAAAATTTTTGGGGCTGTTGTTGTGATCAAGAATCACTTCCTGATATAAGTCGCGGAGTTCATTCATAATATGCCTTGGTTAGGTCGGTTAGAACTTGAAATTCAGAAGATTATTTAGAGTTCGCTAAAGGCGGCATCGCAGAGATGCCGGATGGAATATCAATCGGCTGTTAAATAGTTTCATGTTCCGTGTGATAACTTACGGCGTCGCTGTTGGATTGGCAAGAATAAAAAAAAGCTGCCCGAATCTATAATAAGAGAGAATGGACAGCTATTTCCGGGGCCATTATAAAATGGTTCATGGGATTAAGATGGTGAAACCTTGCGAAGGCTTAATTTGAAATCTGCATGTTTTATGCACTGAAACCTTCGCAAGGTTGGGTTTCCACAAACTTGTTCCATGAGCCTATAAAATTACACCCAAACATTTGTGTTGTGCGCGAAAATGTTGAGGAAATGTAATGCGACTTGCCTAAATCGTATCCCCGCGCGAATACGGCGATTCACGCTACAGTTGCGCTTTAGCCGCTGCGATAAAAATGAATGTGCGCTTTTTCCAAAGTGGCCAGTCCCTCTTCGATTTCGGGGTCAATTAATGTCAAAAAGGCTTCCAATTTTTCGCGTGTGTCCACAATTTCGATAACGATCGGTAAGTCCTCGGACAGGCGCTCGATTTTGAAAGTATGTACGCGACTATGGGCGCCAAAGCCCATTAGTCCCCGCGAGACGGTTGCGCCGGCTAAGCCTTGCTCGCGTGCTTTGAGCACTAACCATTCATATAAGGGTTGGTTGTGCCGCTTGTCGCTTTCGCCAATAAAAATACGCAGCAAACAGCCTTCGGTTGGCAGCACCATGATGCTATCTCCAGATTACGTAGGCCAAGACCCGGCCCGACCAGACTGCGCCAAAACCAAGCAGCAGATGTGCGCCCGTATTGCCAAGCGCTAATAAATTTTGCCCGTCCCGCGCTAAGTTGATCGTCTCATTGCCAAAGGTGGAAAAGGTGGTAAATCCACCCAAAAATCCTACAAAAACAAGGGCGCGACTCTCGGCGGTAAATATCCCACGCGCTTCGGCTAATTGGGATAAAAAACCGATGACAAAACAGCCGGCGACATTGACGAATAGTGTGCCGTAAGGAAATGACGCGCTCTGGGTTAATTGCTGCACATAACCGCAGACAATGTAGCGCAGAATTGAACCGATAAAACCACCGATGCCGATCAAAAATAATTTGATCATGTTTTAGCCCGGTTTTTTCTCATTTACCGGCGCCTGATTATATTCCTGCGATTTGCCTTTGGGGATGCTAAGGCTTTGCCAGTCGGCATCGGCCAGCAGCCGCGCCAATAATACAATTTGACCCACATGATACGCCAGATGCGCTAATGACCGGCACAGCGCTTCATGAACGGTTAAAGGTATTGCGCGGATATAAACTGTGCGTGATAAATCGGCCTCCGTCAACCCGGCCAGTTGCGCATCCAGCACGGCCCAACCCTGCGCCCACATGGCTTGAACTTCTTGCCGGCTGTAGTCTTTTTCGACAAATTCGGCGTCGCGATCACGCCAGACTTTTTCGCCGTCGATGGTTAAAAAATCTGTAAAGCGTGAGGTCAGATTACCGCTGATATGGCGCACAATCATTGCGATAGAATTGCCATCCGGGGTCATTATACGGTTAAGCTTGGCATCCGCGACTTGCGCCATCGCTTTATGACCAAGGGTTTTGTATCTCTCATATTCATCTATAAAATGTTGAATCAACATCGTTTTAGCTCCATTCCGGGTAACTTCTCAAAAAGTGTTGGTAGAAACGAACTTTGCGAAGGCTACATTGCTTGATTTCACAAGTTTCGAACAAAAGCCTTCGCAAGGTTTGCCAACGGTTATTAAGAAGTTACCATTCCGGATATTAGCTCCAAATCTTGCAGTGGGTTGACGTCATTTAAATACTCGCAACACTTTCTGAAGACCTTCCATTAAAAAATCCACCTCGGCAAAAGTGTTGTAAATCGACAGCGACGCCCGCGTTGTACCCGGAATACCGAAACGCTGCATGACCGGCTGCGTGCAGTGGTGCCCAGTACGGGTGGCAATGCCCTCATAGTCCAGAACGGTGCCGACATCATGCGGGTGCACGCCGTCGATGATGAAGGACAGTACACCGCCCTTATGCGCCGCCGTGCCAATGAGTTTTAGGCGCGGTATTTTGGAGATGGCTTCGGTGGCGTAAAGCATCAATTCATGCTCGTAGCGCTCAATCTTGTCCAAGCCCAGATGATTCAGGTAGTCAATCGCGACGCCCAGCCCAATCGCCCCGGCAATATTGGGGGTGCCGGCCTCAAAGCGGTAGGGGAGATCGTTAAAAGTTGTTTTTTCAAATGTGACGGATTTGATCATATCGCCGCCGCCATAGACAGGCGGCATCATTTCCAGCAACTTTTCTTTGCCGTATAGAATGCCGATACCGGTTGGGCCAAACATTTTGTGGCCGGAAAAAGCGTAAAAATCACAATCCAGCGCCTGCACGTCCACCTTAATATGGGGAATCGCCTGTGCCCCGTCCACCAACACGGGAATGCCGCGCTCATGCGCCGCGTCAATGATCTCGCGCAAGGGATTGATCGTGCCCAACGAGTTGGAGATATGCACAACCGCCACCAGCCTGGTGCTATCATTCAGCAAGGCGCGGTAATCGTCCAACAATAATTCGCCGCGGTCATTCATGGGGATGACGCGCAGCTTAACCCCGGTCTGCCCGCCGATGAGCTGCCAGGGCACGATGTTGGAGTGATGCTCCATCGCCGAAATAACAACTTCATCACCGGGTTTAAAACGCAAACGCCCGAAACTATTGGCCACCATATTGATGCCCTCAGTCGTGCCGCGCACAAAAACAACTTCCCGGATGGAGGCGGCATTGATGAACTGCCGCACCTTTTCCCGCGCCAATTCGTAAGCATCGGTCGCGACCTGACTGAGATGATGCACCCCGCGGTGCACATTTGAATTTTGATCGCGATAGTAATGCGTCAAGGAGTCTATCACTGCCTGTGGTTTATGCGAAGTGGCGGCATTGTCAAAATAGACCAGTGTTTTATTCTTCACTTTCTGATGCAAAATTGGAAAATCATCGCGAATCTTGTAGACATCAAAAACGTTGCGATTGCGGCAAAATAAGCGTGTTTCATCTAATTTGGCTTTATGAAAATCATCAACAAAAAAGGTCATAATTGACTCGTAGGTTGGAGTGCGGTTAATTTCAAGATGACGCTATAACCAGCGCTTCGATAATTTGTTTGAGCCGCGAAAGCTGTTTTTTGCATAAAAACTCCTTGTTATGCTTATGTTGACAGTACAAGCGATCATCCGACCGGCACGGTTTGTAAGCCAACGAACATTTGTCGTCCCATTGCCAATAAAGCGTTCTCGATCCGGCTCATATCCGTTTTATGATGCGGATCGAATAAGCTGCGCACGGTTTGCTCCGGGCAATCGAGTTTGGCCGCCAAATCGGCTTCAGAGAGTTTCAACTCACGCATGGACAAATAAAGCGCGGCTTTAGCAGCCATGGGCGCTGTTAATGATACACCGTGATTCGGCGATAAGACGGGCGATGGCGTCGGAATATCAAGACCCAATACGATCCGATTGGCCACGGCTTCTTCCAAACAATCTACTGCCTCATGCAAGGTCTCGAAGATTGATTCGCCCTGCGTTATGGCCTCCGGATAGTCAATAAAGCGCACCGTAAAGCCGCCCTCTTCAGGTTGCGGCGTCAACATAACCGGATATATAAAACGTTCCATATCAACTCCTACATACCTTTAATGTCATCAAGCGTTAATCCCAATTGATCGAGCATGCCATGTAATGCGCCTTTCTTGAGCTCATCTTTGAGATTGCGAATAATGGTGAATTTTTGGCCATAGAACAATGTTCCGTGGCTGCCTTTGCCACGCCGGGTTACATATTCAACCGTCTTATTGTTCCGTCGGCCTAATTTCTTGATCTTTCGAATAAACTCACTGCCCTTCATTGCTTCAGTTAACCTCAATCGCCTGATGAAACGCCGCCAGCGCCAGTCCGCTGACATACTCGCGCACGGCCTCATTCGATATTTTGGCAAAAACGTCGATGGCATAGGCTTGACGCAACAATGCATTGGCGTTTTTCTCGCACACGCCCCGAGCCATCAAGTAAAAAAGCGCTTCGTCATTGAGCTGGCCAATGGCCGCGCCGTGGGTACAACGCACATCGTCGGCAAAAATTTCCAACTGCGGCTTGGAGTTAATCACCGCTGTATCGGTCAGCAGAAGGCATTGGTTGCGTTGATAGGCGTTTGTTTTTTGGGCGTCGGGGCGCACCAGTACCTTGCCGTTAAAGACGCCGACGGCTTTATCGCCCAAAATGCCTTTATACAACTCGTTGCTTTCGCAATTGGGTTTGGCGTGATCGAGAAAGGTGTGATTGTCGATCAATTGCTCGCCCGTGCCAAAGTAGAAGCCCCACAGATGGGCCGCGCCGTTTTCGCCGTCTAAGCGCACGTTCAGGTTGTTGCGCACCAATGCGCCGCCCAGGTCAATGGACGTGGTGTTGTAGACGCTGTCCGTAGCCAGATGCGCCTGCCGGGTGGCAAAGATGAAGGCTTGCCGGCTGTCATTCTGCAGCCGGACGTGCTCGACGGTTGCCCCGCGCCCAATCACAATCTCGCTGACGGCATTGCTGAAGTAGACGCTATTTTCTGTTCCAAATTGCGTTTCGATCAGCAATAGGCGGCTGTTGGCGCCGGCAATAACCAACAAGCGCGGATGGGCCTGAAAGGGCTGTCCGCCTGTATTGAGATGAATCAGATGAATCGGTTCGTCCAAAACCATTCCGTCCGGAACAGAAATCACCACGCCGTCAACGGCAAAGGCCGTATTCAAGGCCACAAACGGGTCGCTGTCAAAGGCGGCGTAGCGGCTCAAATGCGGCTCGATCCACTGCGGCTGCGACTTGAGCGCATTGGCCAGGCTGTCAATCACCAACCCGGCGGCTTTGGAAACGATATGGGTCAGATGCGCGGCAAACTGCCCGTTGATCAACACAACCCGATTTGCGGTCAGGCCGGGAATGGCCAGACGCTCCACGCTTTCCGCCGTTACGTCCGGCGCAGTTGTTGCCAACGCGAACGTGTGTTTGAGCAACGGGGCAATGCCGGTGTATTTCCAATCCTCATGGCGCGTGGTGGGAAAGCCTAGTTCGTTGAATTTGGCCAATGCTGCCCGTCGTGTTGCATGAAAGGCGGCATGGCGCTGTCCGTTCAGCCGGGTTTCGAAGGCGTTAAATTCGGCTACAAATCTTTCTTTGGCGTCCATATTTTTTTCGATTGGCTGTGCCATTTCTTAATTACTCCCTCTATGATTCATTTTATGTTCTAATCTGGCAATTTCTTGCCGAATTTCGTTAATCACACTTTTGCTTCCGTCTCACTCAGCTTTAAAAACTTTTCTTTGTATTTAAAATTAGCCGAACGATCCACATCTGCAAACCCGGTTTTGATGAGATGGGCATTGATAAATGTTTTATTTTGCAAGTAAGTAAGTAAAGATAACAGAGCAGATGATTGTCGGTGTCATATTTTTGCTGATCGAATTTGAGGAAAACTTTTTGCCCCGTTGTCTTTTCACGCAAAAACTTGACGGCTTGCCCATTCGCCGATGTTTTTTCTTTGATGCCCAATAACCGAATCACCAGATCGCTGTTCAGCCGGATGAGCTCCGGGCTAATGATTTCTTTAACCGTGTAATATTCTTCGCGCTGATCGTTATTCCGATCTATTTTTGAACCATATTGCAGCTTTTTAGGATCAACCTTTTGTCTAATTGATGCGGGTCTTTAAAAATATAGGGTAGCTTCGTAATCGCTACATCAAAATCAACATCGGGACGATCCTTCAAGAAAACATACTCGGAATCACCTTGTAACGGCCATAATAGACGGATCTGGCAAATTGATCGCCGATATTGATACATAAACGACAGCCCGACTGAAGGACACGCCAACATTCCCGCCACACCAGATTCAGGTGATTGATATAGCTTTCATAACTCTCGTGAAAGCCGATTTGATCCGCCGCGCCATAATCCTTCAATTGCCAATACGGCGGCGAAGTGATGACCAAATGGGTCGATTGGTCCGGCAACAAGTTCATTTGCCGGCTGTCACCCGTTATAATTTTGTGAATGGTTTTCATGGGAATTTCACGCGCTTGCTTTTGTCGTGATGTACACCAGAATGCCCAGCACGACTTCAAGCGCTTCAATAAAATACTGCCGATCATCAATCCAGATCTGTTTGTTTTCCAGCTTTAAAAAACGCCACACGCTGCCCGTTGTCACGCAGCCGTAAACAACATGCGCCGGGTTGCCTTCCTGCTGATTAAATCGTTGCGCCGCAACCATCTCGGCCATACACTGCCCGAGACCTTCATTGATGTTGTCGTTTTTGGCTTCGACCATCATCAGAACGGGCGCGGTGAGACTAAATTGCAACGGCGACCGGCTGATGATAAAATCGCAACGTCCGTTAAGCCCTTGCGTCTCGTCAATGTTGAACTCCAGCCCGGAAAACAAGCTGATTTGATGATGCATCAACTCGCGCAGTTCGGCCAGAATGGGCGCAATAATGAATTCGGACTTGGCTTTCTCCGTGCCAATGGCTTCGGCCAAAGGGATATAACGCGCCAGCAATGTCCGTAACGCCTCGCCCGGCTCTACCGGCATAATAGTAGCAAAAAGGCTGACCGCTTCCAGCACTTCGATTTCAAATTGCTTACGAATTTGATGGATGGTAAATTTATTATAGGCCATTGTTGGCTATCTCCGTGATGTGTGAAATTAGGTCGACAAGATTAATTCAGCTCGTAAAACAGCGGCAATCCGCGCCACGGTTTCTTCGCCAAAATCAAACCTCAAACCGGCGGCGGCAAATAACTCCGGCAAGGGTCGCGAACCGCCCAACGCTAAAGCACGCTTGTTGACGCTGCATTTTCTTGGCTTACAGTTTTATACCAATCGCGCTCCAAATCTCGATTCCCCGACCGGGAAAATGATGCGTAAAGCTCGTGGACGAGGCCGGATAACGAATTTCGGCATCCAATAAATTGCGTGCGCCGGCCTGGATTTCAAAGGGGAGCGACGACGGTTTGGCCAGGACATTGGCGTTCAATAACAAATAATCTTTAATATGTGGCCGGGAATCGGCATCCGGCTGCGTGAAATTGCCGCGATAATTAGCGCCCACGTTGAGGTTGAACCAATTCAGGGGAATATTGACATTGGCGTTAATCATTCTTTCCGGAATGTAGCCGATTTGTTCCCCCGCGCCATCATCGCTTTTAAAATATTGGGTAAAATTAACGAACGCTTCCATCGCCCGGGTTTTGAAGGCAAACTTGCCATCAATGCCCTGGTTTTTGAGTTTTTCCTCGCCTGCCGCATTCACAAAGCGGCCGATAAAGCCCTGCGCTTTCATCTGCTCGGTGATATTGGCGTCGGTCGTTAAATGATTGGAAATGGCGGAAAAAAAGCCGCCGATTTCGGTGCGAAAGCCGCTGCTCCAATTTTTGATCCACACGGTCTGAAACGTCCGGATTCTTTCGGGGCGATTGTCCGGCGAGCCCAGAATGGTCACGGACGACAGCGTCTCAAAGCCGTTTGGCACACGGGTGGCCGTGCCATACGCCAGCTTGAAACTTCCCAGGGCGTCGTGCTTATACACCAAACCGCCGCGCGGAATAAATTCGGCGTACGTTTCGTCTAATTCCCCGCGGCCGGAATAACTGTCCAGGCGCGCGCCGACATTAAACTTCAGCACATGATTAAGTGCGTAATCAATTTGGGCGTATGCGCCCAGCGTTGTGCGGGCGGCGTCCAGATCAAACAACCAGTTGTTGGCGTCATCGGTAAAGGTTTGAAACTCGACGAATTCAAACGGCGCCAATTGGATTTCGGTCGGTCGCTTTGCCTTCAGGATTTGGTCGTGACAAAGGTTGAGGCCTAAGATGAAATTGTTGGTTTTGGCATAATTCCAGGTCAGTTGGAGTTCGCCTTCCAGCGTGCGAGTGTCACCACCCTGTCCGTCCATAATGAACGGTGTGCGAATGGCGCGGCCATCGCGAATGACCTCAATGGTGTCATCTAAAATCGGATTACCTTGTTCGTCTAAAATTAAGCTATCCCCGCCGGCGTTTATTTTGAAAAAGGGAATCAGGGCCACCTCGGCCCAATTGTCCTGATGCCAGCCGGCTTGGCCCTTGATTTCTAACCTGTCGGTCAACTTGCGGGTATAATCCGCGCCTAGCGAATAGGCGTACATGAAAAGCCGCAGTTTGTCATTCTCGTCGGGATTCACGCCATTGAAGCCGGTAAAAGTGTGGCGCTCCTGCCGGCTCATTTTGAAGTAGGCGCGGAAATTGGTACGCGAAAAGAAGGTCTCGCCATCCACGGTATAATTCACGCCGTCCCGGACGCGGTCGTCCCCAAAAAGCGAATTTCGGATCAGCAGTTTTTGGCCGGATTCCGTGGCAACGCGAAAAGCGCCGCTGAGAAAGCCGCGTCGTCCCATGCTTGTTTTCCAGGAACCGGTGGCCGCCATTTCCGCCGAAGTCCAGGCGCCGCCAACGCCTGCTTTGAGAAAGGGTTTTTCGTTTTCGTCAAATTGTGTTTTGGAAATGATGTTAACGACGGCGGTAAAGGCGTTGGCTCCGTACAACGGCGAGCCCGGCCCGCGCACGACTTCGATCCGGTCAATATTGTCCAATAAGTATTCTTCACCGCCAAAGCGGTTGCCGGGCAAAAAGGCGTTCAGACGTTGTCCATTAAATAGGAGCAGAATATTCTGGCCCGTATCGAAGCGGAAGCCAAAGCCGCTATTCTGATAGAGCGGTTCGCCAATGCCCCAATTACTGCGATCCTCATGATTATTGACAATATCATTGAGGACATCGGCCAGATGCCGGTAGCCGCGCTGTTTGATTTGCTGATGGGTAATAATGTCCACCATCGCCGGTGTTTCATCCACTTTGACCGAAGTCTTCGTCGCGGTGGTCACATTCACGTTTAACAGTTCTTCCAGCGATAGCTCCAGCAGTTGGTCCACATTTGCCTGCGCCGGAAAAGGCGTCAGCAAGACGACGCTGTAAATAATGGCATACGCAAAACAATGCTTCAGAGCTATCACCTGGCGCGGATAGTCGCGGGGAAGTTTGCTGATATCCAGATTCATCAAAATTACTCCTTAAAATTGCAATTCGTTCGTTGACTGCACACAATTTTCCAAGTCTTGGCGATTTGGAAAATCTACTCCGCCTGAAAAACCACCTCATACGTCTCCAGCATCACCGCCTTGCCTTTCAGTTGCAATTGGCCCATCGGTTTGCAATCGATCACGTCTTTGACCGCTTCGTAGGTGGCCGGGCCGATCAGGATTTGGCCGCGGGCGGCCTTGCCTTCCAGCCGCGAGGCCGTGTTGACCGTGTCGCCCAACACGGTGTAATCCATGCGCAGCTTGTTGCCGAGACAGCCGGCCACCGCCTCGCCGGTGTTGATGCCGATGCCCATAAACACCGGCGGCACGTCAGGATGGCCGGCGTTGATGGCAAAGATTTTCTGCTGGACTTCGATGGCGCAACGCACGGCATCCAACGGATGGTTGGGCGTAGTCAACGGCGCACCAAAGACGACCATAATCGCGTCGCCGATAAACTTGTCAATCGTGCCCTGATGCTTAAAGATGATGTTGACAATTTGATCGAAATACTCGTTCAGCAAGTGAAAAATATCCGCCGGCGCGGCTTTTTCGGAGCGGGTGGTAAAGCCGCGAATATCGGTGAACAGGCAAGTGACGTGACGGCTTTCCCCGGCAATCACGCTTTCCAAATCCGGCTCGGACATCATCCGCTCGGCCACTTGCTGGGTCACAAATCGCCCGAACATGCTTTTGATTTCTTCCGCCCGCGCTTTTTCCCGTTGCAACAGGTGATGGCCGCGCATCAGCGGGTTTTGGAACAGTAGGCGTTTGTAGGTCTTTAAACCGATTGTGCCTTGCCGGAGTAATTCTGCGGCATAGTTGGGCATGGAGACATGACATTCCGCCGGGGGAATGCCCATTACATTCCGCTCCAAATAATCTTTGATCAGCGGTCGAACCGCGTCATTGATCCACAAAACATCATTGGCGGTTGACCGATAATAGCAGCCGGAGTTTTTGCATTTTTCGCAACCGACTTCCTGCCAGATTTCAACGGCTTCCGTCGCCGTAACATCAAGCAGGCGCGTGTCTTCCAGTGAGGCAGGTAGCTTTTGCCGGCAGTCTTTGCAGAGTCTGGGCAACAATAGCTGAGAAACGATGCCGCTCAAATGTTTTAAGATTTTCTCCTGTGTTAACATGCCGAACAGGAAATAAAGCGCATCCAGCCCGACCAGCGGCGTATCGAAGGTGCAAAAGATGGTGGCATCTTTGGGAATTGGGGCCGGGTATTCACTCTGCCACAAGTCCAAAACCGGATGATCGGTGACGATTATCTGGTCTTTTTGATACGCAAACATGCGCCAAAATTCGGCGACGATATTTGCATCGCTGTCCAGATGACGAACTTTCCAATCGTTCGGCAGAATCAAGGATTCATCGAAGATTTGGGTGTCTTTTGTCCAGATGACCGTGACCGGCCGGCCGCTGCGGGCTGCTTCGTAGGCAACCCGAAACAAGGTCAGAGACTTGCCGCTGCCGGGCTGCCCGGTCACGGCGATAAGGCCTGGACCGGCAACAATTTGCCGGATCAGCGCCGGGGTCGGTGGAACAAACAAGGTCTCCAATCGCCAATAGGTATCGTCTAATCTTAGCCGTTGGTCATTTTTTCGAATCGGCATGGTATCTTCTTTCTTCTTTCACAAAATATACTTTCAACGGGCACAATCTTTCATTTTTATGGCATGTTATTCCGGCCAGCAATTCCCGCTTTCTTTGAGAACGTGCCTTAAAGTCACCAAAATTGTCATTCCCGCATGCTTTTAGCGGGAATCTTGTTGCAACTTCGGCCAAGATCGCGGGAATTGCTGTTCCGGTGCGTTTTTAGCCGGAATCTTCTTACATGCAAACAAGATGCCTCAAGAGCGAGCAGGAGAATGCAACCGGTTTTAACGCTGCTCTATCGCGTATTCGAAGGGCCGCCCATGCCGCTTCGCATCTGGTTAAATTTTTCGATAAAGCTGCGGGCCCGGTCAGCCATTGGACCGTCCGGCTGCACTTTAAGTGCGCGCTCAAACCACTCCACCGCTTTTTCGTGATGACCGGTAGAATTCAGGACAATGGCCATATTATAATAGGCGTTGGCATGTTTTGGCTCAAGTCGGATGGCTTTTTCAAACAGCTTGATCGCTTCGTCCGGCCTTTGGGCATAAAAATAGCACGTACCACAATCTACCAGCGCATCTATATTGGTGCTGTCGATTGCCTGCGCAAACTCGTATGCTTCAATCGCGTGGATATAAAAACCAAAATCGTAATAAAGATTGCCGACGGCAATTTGGGCGCTAACATCGCTTGGGTTTTTCAGCAGGGCATCTTTGAATGGATTTAGATGCGTTTGCAGTTCTCCATTTTGAGACGGGTCTCCTTCCTGATATGGTTTTGACGGCCCCATGCCCGCTTGGGGAGCTGTTGCGGACTCGTTCGCCGGCGCACCCACTGCCGGAGCGCGTGTCGGTCCTTTTCGCCAGGAAGGAATAAAAACCGCCGCCAGGATACCAACAAATATCACTAATCCGGCTATTCCAATCATCAATGTTTGGTTATAGTTGCTGTTCGAGCTTTTTTGACGGACGGAGCGTTGCTGCGCTTCCGCAGTCAAAGGTGTTGCGCATTGATTGCAAAACTGACTACCGTGAGGATTGGTATGTCCGCAGGAAGCACACTTTTTTCCGGTTGGAAGATCAAATTTTTGACCGCATTTGCGGCAAAATTGACTACTCTCAGGATTCTCGGCTTGACATTTGAAACATTGCATGAAAACTCCTTGCTGGCAAAAGCCTAATCGTTATTAAATTACACCCAAATATTTGCGTTATCCGCGAGAATCTTAACCGCAAAGCTCACAAAGTTTAGCGCAGAGTTTCACAAAGTTTTCTTTTCCTTTTTCTTTGTGTAACTCTGCGTAAGGCTCTGCGAACTTTGCGGCAAAAAATTTTTTGCGGTTTACTGCGCTATGGTAAATCTATAAAATACATAAATAATACAATCCGGCAATGTGTTATCCCATTCCCGGTCTTTGATTAGTGTGAAATGGCGGGCTCTACAGACGCATCCAGCCCGGCCTCGTCTTGAAGAGTCTGCTCTTCGTCGTCGTCGTCATTGTCGCCGTCACATGGCTCATTTTGTGCTGCATCTTGGACAGGATGCGGCGCAGTCAAAATTTGACGAGCGCATTCCAGTTGGGCTTCGCGGGTCAGTATGACGCCATCCAGTTTTTGATAATGTGTTTCACGCAAGATTTTCCCGATCATTGGGCCGGGCGGCACACCCAAATTCAACAAATCCCGACCGTTAATATCCAATTTTATCCATCGCAACTCACGTAAATAGAGCGAAATACGCGCTTCCGCTATTTTATCGGAGTCGGCCATGAGATACAACAAAACTTCAATGGCATGGTGGTGCAAGTAGTTGTAAATGCGGCTATGGGTTGCGCTATCGTCATAGACCAGCACGCTGATGATCTCGTCGCGCGAATTCATCAACTCGGTAATTCTCTCGCGAACATGACGGCTCCAATGAAATTTGCTCCCAAATGTTTCTGCTTCGCGCGGGCGCATCCGGGCGACCAGACCAAACAGATAGACCTGCCATTTATCAATCTTCTCGGCAGGGAATTCGCGCTCAAACCAGACCAATATCTGCTGGATTTCTTCAAATAAGTAGTATAAATCGTCGTCACAAACCAAGCGCGGATGAATTTGTGTCAGGATCTTAAACTCATGCAGGCGCTTAAGGGCTAAGTACGGTTTTTCTTCGGTTAGAATCGCTTCAAATTCTTCCCGAATCCGGGAGGGGCTGGCTCGATTCAAAATACGATCCTCGGCAACCGCTTTAAGCAGCTCTTCCGTGCTCTCATCAATCTTAAAATTAAACCGTTGCTCAAACCGCACCGCCCGCAGCATTCGGGTCGGGTCATCATAAAAACTAATATTGTGCAAGACTTTGAGGACGCCTTCATGTAAACTGCGCTGTCCGCCAAAAATATCAATCACTAAGCCAAAATGACTCGGATTGATCTGAACGGCAATAGCATTGATGCTAAAGTCACGCCGACATAAATCCCGTCGGATAACGCTGCTTTCCACAATCGGCAGCGACGCCGGCGTTTTATAATGCTCTTGGCGGGCGGTGGCAATATCCACTTTTGCCGGATGGCCGTCGGTCAGTTCTTTCGGCAGGGTAATGGTGGCGGTTCGAAACTGGGCAAATGCTTTATAAGTCCCGCCAAATTTTTCGACAAAGTGCTTGGCAAAGGTGTAGGCCTCCCCTTCACTCACAATATCCATATCGAAATTTTGACGCTTCAGGAACAAGTCGCGCACAAATCCGCCTACCAGATAAATGCCCATACCGAGATCATCACCGGCCAGGCCTAAATGGCGAATCAATTCCATACATTTTTGCGGCACACGCTCCTCCAGCAGATGCGTCGCATTTTCAAACTCGATTCGGGAGGCCGATTCACGCGTCGCTTGATGAAAATTCATCCGCGCCGCGGCATTCATCAGGTCTTCACGGGTGACGATGCCGATTGTTTTGTCATTTTCCTGGATCGGAATACAGCCGATTTTGTGTCGAACCATCAAATTTTGCAGCTCAAAATACGTTGTGTCCGGATGCGCGGTAAAGACTTTGGCTGTCATGCAGACCCGAATCTTTTTTTTGCCCATGCTCTGCATTTGGGCCCGCGAAATGTCGGATTTGGAAACAATTCCGACCAGATTTTCGGCGCTGTCCAGGACGCAGGCGTATTTGTGATGCAGCATCAACATGCGCTCTTTCAGCTCGCTGATGGTTATTCCTTCGGTAACAGCGTCTACCGGTGTAGACATAATGTCACGCGCTTTGAGAACTGGCAGCACGGTTTCCTCCAAAATTTGCAGTAGTTGCGTGCGAGCTTCTTCCAGACTGACCTCGGATATGTTTGCTGATGCCGCAGATTCATGGCCGCCGCCGCCAAATTTTTCCATCACCTTGCCGACATTGACGGTTTGAATGGCGCTGCGCCCAACAATCCACACCCGATTGCCCATCTCGACCAGAATGAAAAGCGCCAAATAGTTTTTAAGCTCTTCCATTTTTTTGATCACCAGCGTGATCTCGTCAATGTAGACGCCTGCCTCGGCGGTGGCAATGGCAATTTCCATCCCATGAATCATGACCATTTCGGTATGATGCAGTAAGTTATTAAGCAGTTCAATCTGCTCCAGGGTTATGTCCTTATGCAGCGTAAACCGTTTCACCTCGCGCAGATTGGCGTCATGGGAAAGTAAGTAGGCCGCGGCCCACAAGTCCTCCGCTGTGGTGGAAACATGCAAAAAATTACCCGTATCTTCATAAATGCCGATCGCAAAAAGGGTGGCTTCAAACGGATTGATCGCGATACGCTGCTGGTGCAATAGTTGTACCAAAACGGTAGTGGTGGCCCCCACCTGCCGAATGACTTCTAGCTCCCCCCGCAACTGATTTGCAATCGGCGGGTGATGATCGTAAATATGCACCGATACCCGCTTACTCTGCGCTAACTCCGCAAAACGGCCCAAACGATCGGCATGATTCGTGTCCACCACGATCAGACGGGTAATGTCTTCTAAAACCACTTTACCTTCTTTGATAAACGCAAACCGCTCGCTGTAGAACTTTAAATATTGCCGGACGTTTTTTTCCTGTGAACTCAGCAGGCACAGCTTCGCCTTCGGGTACAGCTTCTGTACCGCCACCATGCTGGCCAGACAGTCGAAATCAATGTTTACCGAACCAATGATGAGTTCCATACTGTTTCCCAATCTTCATACTTCAGCCCGTTTACGCGGCTAAACTCTTGCGTATTGTGCGTAACCAAAATCAAGTTGTTGGCCAGGGCAATTGCGGCGATCAGCAAGTCATTTGGCCCAATTGGAGTACCGCGTTTCGCCAACTCCGCCCGAATGCGGCTGTAAAATTCTGCGGCCTGATCATCAAAGGGTAATGATGGGAATTGGCTGACAAATTGCAGTTGGATGGCCAGTGTTTCCTCATGTCGCTGACTTTTAGCGGCGCCATAAAACAACTCCGCTTTGACAATTGAGCACATGGCGATTTCAGCGCGGAACTGCTCAATTTGACTACGAACCGGTTCAGATCGCCCGTTTAAATAGGCAATGCAGATATTCGTGTCCAACAGGAACTTCATAAAATCGGCTCCCGTAGTTCGTAGTCGCCCTGCGGCTCCCGTTCGATGGGATCATCGGCCAAGCAGCCATACACTAAAGCCATAACCTCCGACGGACTTAATTTATCGGCATCTCGCAGGAGTTTGCGCCGTTTTTCCACCGGGGTTAAATTCAGGAAAGCCGAGATATTTTGCGCCTGCTCCAAATCGGCCGGGCGATCATCTAAAGGTATTTCCAGCGCTTTTACCAGGCGGTACAATGCCGCCAAATTGACCTCCGGCACCCGATCAATTTCCATTTTAATAATGTCGCGACTAATCATTTTGCCTCCGGTCTATGTCATTGTTTGTGTGCAAAAAGACCCTTGCGTTCGGAAATGCGGGTCGTCAAATCCTTAATTACGTCTTTGCTTCCCTCTTTAATCTATCCCAAAGCTCAGGCACATCCAATTGCTTTACCCAGAATTCAAGATAGGCCATATCGAGTTGTGCAAATTGAACTTCAAAAACCCGCAAAGCGTCGCCAAACTGTTTTTCGCTGCCACCGGACATTTTGGCCCAACGCAATTTAGCCAAAATCGTGTCTTCCGGTCGTGAGACTTTCATTTGGATATTTTCAAAAGTTTGCGCGTATTTGCGGGCAAAGCGGGATTGATCGAATGGCTCGTCGGTCAACAGCCAAAAGTCAACTTTATTACCCTCGCTGATGTCAATCAAATTGAATTGCTGCACGGATTGGATCGCTTCAAGGATGCTTTCCTCGTCCAGATAATAATCGGGCATGGGAAAAGCGGCCGTCAGCAATTTGGCATGATGAGGTTGCAGCCAAACCACAATATCGGCATCATGCGTGGCGCGCGGTTCACCTTGCAAGCTGGAGACAATCGAGCCGGTCATCATCCTGAATTATTCACGAATCTTAACGCAAACGTCGCAATTGACGCTAAAGACGCAAGTTGCGAATTTATATCTTAAAAATGGATTGTGAGGCAACCTAATCTTTTTAAATTCAGCTAATTTAAAACAAATCAAGCGGTTGCGTCGTTTGCGCCGTTTGCGTCTCTTGCGTTTATGAATTATTCAGGTCATGTAATCAATGCCGGCGTCGTCGAGTATTTGGATGACTTTTTTTACCAATTCCTGTTGTGACATTTGTCCAATCGCTCCAGTAAAAGCTTTTTGAAATCCGGCTCCGTCAAATCGGGAAAGCGCTGCCGCAGGCCGCTGATAAATAAACGGCGGCTGAAATCCGACAATTCAAACGCCTTTTTGAGCCGTTGCTCCGGCGTCATCCCGCGCAGAATGTTGAGATACAGCGTGTGGTTTGGTCGGGATTTGGGATCAGGCATGGTCAGTTCCTTCCTACGTTGACTACTTTCACAAATGTTGCGTGATCACGCAGTGGCAAGCTGCTCCATCGGGGCAGATACGCGCATGACTTCAAACGGAAAGGATAAATCTTGCCGGTCGTGGCGGCTGAAATTCATAATCGCATAGCCCAATAGATTTCCTGCGCTATCCACCCGTTCATAAACGTCGGCGGCGATTTCGCGCATATAACCGGCGGCATTGTTAAAGATAATCTCCAAAAAATCGGCTTCATGATCATGCCGGATTTGAATTAGCGGGGCCATAGTTTCACTTCTTAATTTATGGTTCTTGGTACAAGTTTGTGGAAAGCGACCGGGACCGTGGATGTCATTCAGTAGGAATCTTTTTTCAAACTTGCTAACAGCTTGATTTG
>CAYOLL010000014.1:0-61333 GCA_964404765.1 uncultured Gemmatimonadota bacterium
AGAAAGCGAACCACATCCGAATTAGCCCCATCGGGGCGGCCTGTGAGACGTAAAAGAAATCGTATCTCACGCGAAGGCGCAAAGACGCCAAGAAAAGCAAAAGCTTATCTTTTTGCGCCTTGGCGACTTTGCGTGAGACTTAAAAGAACTTAAATTACAATGTACTTAGTTATTTTGAAACTTGTCTATTACACCAAACCCTGATCCAGCATAGCATCTGCCACGCGAACAAAACCGGCGAGGCTTGCGCCAAACCCGTAATTGCCCGGATTACCAAAGCGTCGGGCGGTATCCGCGCATAACTGATGGGCTTGCCGAATGATCAGACGCAGTCGGTATTCAATATCATCGCGTGTCCAGGCAATTGCCATGCTGTTTTGGCTTATTTCCAGGCCGGAAATAATTGTGCTGCCAATGGTGGTTGCCCGACTGGGCGCAAATAAAACGCCTTTATCGTTAAAAACATTCGCCGCATCCGGCATAACCGCCATAGACCCGGCCTCCGCCACCAGGATAATCCCCTGCTGAACCAGCAGCTTGGCATCCGATTCGCAAATATCATGCTCTCCGGCGGCCGGAAAAGCGCATTGGGCAGGAATAGCCCACAACGCCGGATTGGCTTGCTTGGCATCGGATGCGGTATAGATGCTGGATTTGAACTTATCGGCATATTCTTTTAGCCGGCCGCGGCGGTAATTTTTAAGATCACGTAAAAAATTCAGCTTATCCAGGTCAATACCGGCTTCATCGTAAATAAAGCCGTTGGAATCAGAAACCGTTACCGGTTTGGCGCCCAAATCCAGCAATTTTTCAATAATAAATTGAGCCATTAAACCACTGCCGGATACTAAACATTTTTTGCCGTCCAGCTTCTGACTGCGCTCGGCTAACATCTCCGCCGCAAAATAAACGCAGCCAAAAGCAGCCGCTTCCGGGCGCATGGTCGAGCCGCCCCACTGCATTCCCTTGCCTGTCAGCGCGCTATTAAACTGCAGACTAAGCCGTTTATATTGACCAAATAAATAGCCGATTTCCCGCCCGCCCACACCCAAATCGCCGCCGGGAATATCCATGGCCGGGCCGATATAATGATACAATCCGGCCATAAAGTTGTAGCAAAAACGCATAATTTCGCCATCACTGCGCCCTTTTGGGTTAAAATCCGCGCCGCCAAAACCACCACCCAATGGCATGGCGCTCAGGCTGTTTTTTAAAACCTGCTCCAAGGCCATGGACTTCATGATACCCAAAGTTACGGATGGATGAAAGCGCAGCGCGCTTTTATAGGGTCCAAGCGCGCTACTCAGTTGCACCAAAAAGCCGCGATTGATTTGCGCCGCGCCGCGGTCATCCAGCCAGCAAACGCGAAATAGGATGACCCGCTCCGGCTCCAGAAATCGCTCCAAAATCTTGTGATGGCGATATTCGGGAAATCGATCCAGAACCGGGCGCACCATTTTCAGCAATTCTTCGCCAGCTTGATGAAACTCCGGCTCGCCGGGGTTTTTGGCTTTGAACTCGGACATAAAGGCTTTATTAAAATCGGGCATGGCAGCTCCTTTATTAAAAAGGGCTCATGGGACAAGATGGTGAAAATCTGGCTACGCATGGTTTTGCGTAAGATGGCAGTCGGTTTTCAACACAAACCTTGAGTCCACTCTAAAAAGCTATAGAACCACGAAATACTCGAAATACACGAAATCATAACATGCTGAAAATAATAACGTTATGCGTTTTCATTTTTCATTTTCGTGTGTTTAGTGTATTTCGTGGTTTTTAGAGTGAACTCAACCTTAGTAGAGAAAACGCGCCTGAAACCGTTATTACCTTATTTATTTAAGTAGTTGGACACAAATAAACAGGCATTTTTAACCGAGCCGTCATTGCGAGCCGTTTTTGCGAAGCAATCTCGCGGATGTAGGCGGGGATTGCTTCGTCGCAAAAAACGCTCCTCGCAATGACGATTACAAAATACCAAATTAATTCTGTCCGACTACTTATCATTATAAAGTTTCACCATCTTGTCCCATGAGCCTTAAAAAGTTATATCTCAATCTCAACATTGCGCGAATCTTTAAAAATTTTAGCACAAAGGTCACAAAGTGTCGGCGTTAACCGTTTCGATCACAATTCCAAAACAGCCATAAGCGCGTCACGGATTTCCGGCAGATAGAGATCATCAAGCCGGCCCAGCGTTTTAACGATTCGCTGCTTATCAATAACTCGCAATTGCTCGCACAACAGCACCGAGTCCAGGGTCAAATTGGCCTACCCTTGCGGGACAAACACATGCGAAGGCAACAACTTTTGGCGAATTTTAGTCGTGAATGGGGCCACGATGGTATGCGGGCTTATCGCATTTGCCTTATCGGTTTGCACAATCACGACCGGGCGAATCCCGGCCTGCTCCGTGCCGATGACGGGATTAAGATCGCACAAGACCACGTCACCACGCCTGATGTTTACCACTTGATCTCCCCTTTGACCAGACGATTTTCATAATCTTCCAGATTAGCCAAATAATCGGTCATGTCGGATTCCGCATCGGCCAATGATGATTGAAAAAGCTGCCACATTTGCCAGCGACGGGCGTTTTGCTTGAGCTGCAGGAAGTCTAAAAAGTCATTGACTTCACTCAGCAGCGGTTCAGGCATATTTTGAATCCGTTCGATTGTTTTCTCGTATACAGTCATGGCGAGTTCCTTTTTAGATTATGGGTTGTAGCGCGAATTGCCCTATTCGCGTCCGTGCGATCTAAGCAAATCGCACGACATCAGCGCACCACAATCATTCGATACGGGGCGCTGTGCCCAATATATCAGCGTCATTTGACTTTTTCAAGCCCAGGCATTTTCGGCAAATGTGACGAACTTTCTTGGCGATTTCAAGCGCCCGTTTCATTTGATCGGCATCGGGCGTCGGATCCGGCGCAGGATAGCGAATCTGGACGGCGTATGATGTCAGTTCATCCAACTCATCATCATTCAGATTGAGATCAATTCCGGTTTGTGAACAAAGGTCGTTCAAAATTTCAAGATCATGCGTTTTGGG
This sequence comes from uncultured Gemmatimonadota bacterium, assembly GCA_964404765.1. Lineage (GTDB taxonomy): Bacteria > 4572-55 > 4572-55 > 4572-55 > 4572-55 > CAYOLL01. The sequence continues at coordinate 3,052 of CAYOLL010000014.1, forward strand.
GAAGCTGTTCTGCTTTACGACCAACAAAGCCTTCAAGTATTTTTCAGCGCTTTGCTGGGCATGAAAGCAAATGACAAAAAATTTGGGCCGTTTGTGCCGGGCCAATCCACGCGCCACTTCGTAGTCGTCTTCAGCATAACGCGCCCAAATCTCAGGATTGTTTTCATTGTTCATTTCGTGCATACAGTACCTTTCCGGTTTGCACCATTTCTTTTAGGAAAAAGTTACCGTGCGCCAGTTCATACGAAAGTTCGATTGGGGTCTTGACAAAAATATCCACCGGAAACGGACGCGGTCGAATCAACCTGGAAACCGGCAAGATGCGCTGGATACCCTTCTTGCGTGTGCGCATGATCACCAGCAGGTCCACGTCGCTGTCGGGCGTGGGTGTGCCGACGGCGTAAGAGCCGAACAGGATGATCTTCTCCGGCCGCAGCTTTTTGGCGATGCGCTCCACCACTCGCGGCAAGGAATCAGCCACGGATTCGGTCATGCCGCGCGGGGTCATGTTGGGGATTTGGAAGTTTGTATCGTTCATGGGGATTTCCTTCGGATAGTAACCGCATTATGCCGCCTGCAAGCGCAACGCCTCGGCTTTTTCCAGCAGCCATTCTTGCACCAAAGCTTCTTCGCTCTGACGGCGTTTTTTGGCCTCTTTTTTGATCAGGGCGTACAGCTTTTCTTCGATTCCTACATACTTCTTGCGGGTCAGCCGGAAGCGCATGTCCGCGACTTCCGTCACATCCTCAAATTCATCAAAGGTGTGGTTGTCCCAGAAGTCAGACGCTTCTTGAACAGTCATATTTTGGATTGCTTTAGCTCTTGCCATAGCGTTTCCTTTCCGACAGTTCCATGTCGCGGGCGGAGATGATAAAACGTTGTCGTTGAGCTTACGAATAACGAATATCGACAAGTAACGACCGGCCTCTGTTCTACCCAAAGCGTTATAAAGATGTTCGCCGTCCACATGACCGCTTTCCTTGCGTTAGATTTTGCATTTTCCGGTCAAAACCTCTTCCACTTCCGAAGTCAAGACTTGATGTTTCCAGGCCAGTTTTTCAACAATCGAATCCAGCCAAATGATGTCGTCAATTGTGATCATTGCTGCTCCTTGACAAAATATACGTCCTGCAAATGTAGCGCGAATTGCCCTATTCGCGTCCGGGCGATTTAGGCAAATCGCACGACATCATCGCACCACGATCATTCGATACGTGGCAGCGCCGCGCCCGGTTTGGAGTTGGGCAAAAAATCCGTGCGCCATGCTTTACTTAGCGCAACAGGACCGACCGGGTCGGTAATGTTGATGATCCGCAAGCCTGCATATTCGGCAGCTATGCATGCGTAAGGGCCGGACAGTGTCACATCATAAGCCGCGCCAGATGTGTTGTAAAAAACCACCTCGGTTGGATTGGGGTGAGCGATTCGTTCAAAAAAAGCATGCCAAATGTTTGCAGCCGCTACAAAGGTATACGGATTTTAGCCGACAGGCAATCTCCTTTTGCCCGGATTGAAAAAAACCGCTAATCCCACGATGACAACCTGCCGTCAAAGTCAAAGACCAATTTTCGCAGAGAAGATTATTGACAGGCTTAGACCGTAAGCATATTTTTAGGCGTAACCAAACCTGAAAATAATAGACATCCCTCTCTCGTGACAAGGAAATATTATGCTGGCACAATTAGATCGCCTGTTGGAACGACAAGCCGAGTTAGACAAGCTGCTGTCCGATCCGGATATCTACAAAGATCAAAAGCGGCTCAAAGAACTGGGGCGGGAGCGTAACCGGGTCAACGAGTTGGTGGACGCCTTTAAGGAGTACAAGCAGACATTGGCCGCGCTTGAGGAAGCCCGGCAAATCCTGAAAAGCGGCGAGGACACGGAGTTAATGCAGATGGCTACCGAGGAAGTAGCGTTGTATGAGCCGAAACGCGAAGCTTTAGAGGCCCAACTGCGCCGCCTGCTGTTGCCCAAAGACCCGAACGACGAACGCAGTGTGATTATCGAAATCCGCGCCGGCACCGGCGGCGAAGAATCGGCCCTGTTTGCGGCGGACTTATTCCGGATGTACTCGCGCTATGCCGAAACCTGCGGCTGGAAAGTCGAAATGATGGAGTCCAGCCCGACCGGCCTGGGCGGACTTAAAGAAATCATTTTTTCGGTGGAAGGCGAAAATGTTTACAGCAAAATGAAATACGACAGCGGCACCCACCGCGTCCAGCGTGTGCCGCAGACAGAAGCCAGCGGTCGCATCCATACCAGCGCGATCACTGTGGCCATTATGCCGGAAGCCGATGAAGTTGATGTCGAAATCACCCAAAACGACATTCGTATTGATGTTTATCGTTCGTCCGGTCATGGCGGCCAATCCGTGAACACGACCGATTCTGCCGTGCGCATCACCCACTTGCCGACCGGCCTGGTCGTCACCTGTCAGGATGAAAAATCCCAGCTCAAAAATAAGCTCAAAGCGCTGAAGGTATTGCGCGCCCGCCTGCTCGAAAAAGCGGTGGCCGATAAGCAGCGCGAAGTATCCAATATGCGCCGCGTACAGGTCGGTTCCGGTGACCGCAGCGAAAAAATCCGCACCTACAACTTTCCGCAAAACCGCTTGACCGATCATCGTATCGGTCTGACGCTGTATAAGCTGGAAATGATTTTGAATGGCGATTTAGAAGAGATCATTCAAGCTATGACGGTGGCTGACGAGGCGGATCGGCTGCGTGAGCTGAGCGGCGGCGGACCTGTTGAGCGTAAGTCAAATGCAAGCGTGGATGAGGATTAATTGACGATCACCGTTTTTGTTGGAAAGGGGGTAGCAGTATTCATTCTGCGCGTGAAGCGTACTTGCAAAATGAATTTTGCTACTCCGGTTTATAAAGGATATTTTTATGCATGCATCTCCGGAAGATTTAAAAGACGCCTTACTTAAACTATGTGAGCCGATTCTCGAAGAAAAAGGTATTGAGCTGGTCGATTTGGATGTGGTAATTGGCAAAAAACGAACGGTACTGCGTTTCTTTTTGGACGGGCTGGAAACGCATGGGTCCATCACCATCTCCGATTGCTCAAAGATGAGCCGTGAGTTGGAAGACGCCCTCGAGTTTGAAGAGATCATGCAGTCGCCTTATGTGCTGGAGGTTTCTTCGCCGGGCGTGGATCGGCCTTTGGTTAAGGAAGCGCATTTTACCCGTTTTGCCGGCAACAAGGTGCAAATCACCACGCATGGCGGCGCAGAGGGGCGGCATCGCTATTCCGGCATGTTGCACGGTGTGCAAAATCATTTGATTGTCCTCGAAAACGATCAGGGTGAAGAACTGCGCATCCCTTTTGCATCCATCAAGAAAGCCAATATTAAATACGAGTGGAAAAAATAGCCTTCAAACGGAGACGAACGGCTTGCGCTATCTGAAAAAGCTTAATATCAAAGAATGGGTTACAATTGTTTATTTTGCCTGGTTAGTGGCGATCTGTATCATTTTTCGCGAAAATCGTCCGAATTGGCCGGTTTTTGTCGTTGCCCATTCCGCAGCGATTGGTTTGATCATCTGGCTGGCGAATCAGGCCTGGTTTTCGCAGGGATTTTGGCGCGGGGTGCGCGATCTTTATCCTTATCTGACGGCGATTTCCGGGTATGGAGAGTCAGGTAACTTTGTGCGTATCATTATTACCGACCGCTGGTTTGACGATGTCTTGATCGCTTTTGACTATGCGCTTTTCAACTTGCATCCCACCGTTTGGCTGGCCGAACACGGGAACATGCTGCTCAACGAATATGCCAATTTTGCCTACTTCAGCTACTTCGCCTACGTTCCTGTTTTGGTCTATCATGTCTGGCAACGCCGCCCGAGCCACGCTTACGAAGGCTTTATGGGTGGACTAACCATGTCTTACAATTTTTGTTTCATCTTTTTTGCGCTGGTGCCGGCGGCCAGCCCGCGTTTTGCCCTGCCGGATATGGGTTTGATTACCCAGGAAAGCGTCCGTCTTCCGGGCTATGTTTTTACCTGGCTTATTGATTTCTGCATGGATAACGCGGCCATGCGCGGCGGCGCTTTTCCCAGTGTGCATTGTTGCGCTTCGACCGTTTTTCTGCTCAATACTTACCGCTATTGTTCTAGAAAAACCTTCATGTTTTCGCTGATTCTGGTCGTGGGGATGTATTGGTCTACCGTCTATGGACGCTACCATTACGTGGCCGATGTGTTGGCCGGAATCGGATTGGGCGTCCTGTTTACCTGGGCCGGCTATTATTTGCAAAAGCGAATTGAATCTTATCGGGAGCTACAAGATTGTTCGTCAATACCAAAAGAATGAAAGTTTTTATTAGCTGAAAATACAGTTGCCGAATTATTTGATCAGGGGGTTGAAATGACAAGCGAACAGGATTCAAAATCCGTACCTAAAAAATCGGGCGCCGGACATTTGCGAAAAATTATGCTAACCGGCGTGTTGATCATCATCCCGCTCTTTTTGACGGGCTGGGTGTTGCTGATTATTTTTACCGTGCTGGATGGCATTGTTTCGCCGGCGGTGCATGGTGTTATCCGTTTTTATGCGCCTAATGTCGGCCGGATTCCGGGCATTGGTCTGGCAACGATGATTGTTTTGATTTATGTCACCGGCCTGCTGACTTCTAATGTTGTCGGCAACAAGGTGCTTCAGTGGTGGGAAGAACTTATCCATCGCGTCCCGTTTATCAAGAGTATTTATAAAGCGACCAAGCAGCTCACTTCGGCCATCACCATGCAGGATGAGACCTCTTTTCAGCGCGTGGTCTTTGTCGAGTTTCCCAAAGCGGATTCCTACTGCGTCGGCTTTGTGACCAAAGAAGCTGTCGATAATAACGGCCAGGAAATGCTGGCCGTTTTTCTGGCCACTGCGCCTAATCCCACTACCGGTTTTATCATGATCGTGCCAAAAGTGCGGGTCATTCCCACCAACATGAGCGTCGAAGACGGCATCAAGATCATTATGTCCGGTGGTTTAGCGGCGGATTCCAAGTTGGACGCTGTTTTCCCGATAGCCACTGCGATTTTCAGTCGCGAAGAGATTGAACGGCTTAACCGGGATATGGTTGCTTAGCTGGATATGCTATTTGCGGATTGTTATACTGTTTCCGCGGCGATTTCGTTGATTTGATCGAGCGCCAATCGGGTGATTCTGGCAATTTGTTCAATTGGCAAGCTTTCTTTCAACAAGGCCCGGACGATTTCCACTGTTCTTTTTTCCTCGCCTTCCATAATAGCGGATTCTATTGCTTCCTTTTCGCTACGGCGGTTCAGTTTATACCGCTCATAAGCCTTGCGCTGTTCCGGCGTCATTCTCAACAAATCCAGTTTCTCTTTGGCCTTTTGAATATTCTTCGATTTGAACTCCGGTTTAATCTCCGAATTCTTGAAGAAATACACCCATTCATCTATATCTTTTTGGATTTGATCGTGAAATCGCTCCACTTCAATCAAATAATATTCCGGGAAAATGTTTCGATCCGACTTGGCTCCATTGCCGAGCACCGCATCTTTTTTGCGATGTCGAAACTCTAATTTTTTATGGTCATTGAAGCCGTAAAAATCAGTCCTGCCTTTATAGATGTAATCTGTTTCACCCTCACCCAAGAGAAAATACAGAATATTGATCGAGACAACCTTCTTCACTTTTTCATACGACTCGCCCAACGCCATGTGATCCACTATTATTTTTGAACTGCCGTAGAGCAGCCGTTCCAGGTAATGAATTTCGCGATCATTCTGAACTTCAATGATAAAAACTTCGCCATGCCCATCCTCGACAACCAAATCTACCCGATTGAACTTGTCGCTTTCGTATTGTTGATTGCCTTCGCTTTCCAACAACGATAGAATTTTGATGTCTATTTCCAGCAAAGCGCCGAGAAACCCTTCCAGCACGTCATAATTGGCCTTATCGCGCAGGATGTTCTTGATCGCCCAATCAAAGCTGACCAGCGCTCTTTTTTCGCTCATGGTTTTAATCTCCGCTAAAAAATTAGACCTTGCAACTTTGTCGTCACAAGGTCTAATTTCGGCTTTTAGCCGGGGGAGTCAAGAGTTTTGTCGGTGAAGACTTCTGCCCGATTCCGATGCAAATTCACTACAAACACTTTTTAGCGCAAGCGGTTCACTGAATCAAACATTCGCTTCCTTCATCTCCTCGCTTATCGACGGATGCTGGGGACCGCGCAGCATGGCGCCAACCAGGCCACTCAGCAGATAGAGCACGCCGGCCGGGAAAAAGACATAGGCCGGGTAGATCGCCAGAGAGACGAAAAAGACGATGAGCGAGCAAGTACGGATGCGCTCCGAAGTGGTCTGCCAGGCAAATTTTGGGAAACAAGCGTAGGGAATGGTGCTAATCATCAAAATGCTGGTGACCAGCATCAGGCAAACAATCAGGATGGACATGTAAAACCCGGGCTCGCCGTAAACTTCGTTGGTAAACGGGATAAACGTGGAAACAATGCCGGCGGCCATCGGAATGGGCATCCCTGTAAAGCTGCCCTTTTCCTTTTTGGGTGGCATCAGATTAAAGCGAGCCAACCGGAAAGCGCCGGACATCAGAAAAAAGAAGCCAATTACCAGGCCGACTTTGCCATATTGATGCAGCACCGGCTCGTACATCAGCATCACCGGGGCCAAGCCGAACGTGATCAAATCGGCTAATGAATCCAGCTCTCCGCCAAATTTGGACTGATGCCCGGACAGCCGCGCCACCTTGCCGTCAAACACATCCAGAAAACCGCCAATGGTAATAAGCCAGGCGGCCATCAAATACTGCTCATTAAAGGCGCTGACAATTGACAAAAAACCCAGAAACATGTTGCCCGTCGTGATGGCGCTTGGCGCGTACGCTGCCGGCGGTTTGGCCGGTCTTCGCAGTTTCAGTCTCATTGTGCCCTCCTGATTTGTTGTTTGTGTGGGAGTAGCAAACTTTAGTTTGCGCGTAGTTAAAGTAGTGTTACGCAGCATAAATTCATGTGAACTTATCCTTCCGTTCAAAAAAGTTCACACGAACTTGCGCCGTGCAGCAGTAGTCAAATACATTGCGCGGGCAAACTGAAGTTTACTACTCCAATGTTGAATAAATAAATTAAAGAATGATTGCAAAATGCGTCATCAATTGTTGCCGGTAATGCGACGGTAAACTTCGGCATAGGCGTCTTCCACCTGGCCTAAGTCGAAGCGGAAACGGTCTTTATCCAACTTTCGATTATCCTGAATGTCCCATAACCGGCAAGTATCCGGCGAAATCTCGTCGGCCAGTAGCATTTGGTCACCCGACCGCCCAAATTCCAGTTTAAAATCTACCAGCCGCAGCCCGCGTTCCGCAAAGTGCGGCGTCAGATGCTGATTAATTGCCAGGGCGGTGGCTTCGATCCAATCCAGTTCGGTTGGATTTGCCAGTTTTAGGATTTGAATATGGCCGCGATTGACCAACGGATCATGCAGCGCGTCGTTTTTATAGTAAAGTTCGACGATCGGCGTTTCCAATATCTGTCCTTCGGGCAGGCCCAATCGCTTGACTAAGCTGCCGGCGGCGATATTCCGCACCACCACTTCCACCAGAAAAATTTTGACCCGCTTGATCAGCATGTCGCGTTCGGACAATGTCTCGATAAAATGGGTTCGGATGCCCTTGCTTTCCAACAGCTTAAACAGCGTGGCCGCAATTTGGTTGTTAAAAAAACCTTTTTGCGAGATAATGCCCTTTTTTGTGCCGTCAAAAGCGGTGGCCGAATCTTTAAACGCCTGAATCAGTTGATCGGGATGATCGGTTGTATATAAAACTTTGGCCTTACCTTCGTAGATTTGATCTTTCTTTTGCATAGTCCTGGCTTTCGCTAAAATTTAAAGGAAGATTAGTCTCGCCACAAAGTCACCAAAACACAAAAAATCACTAAACACACTGTAGACCTTGTTCTTTTAGGTCTCACGCAAAGTCGCCAAGGCGCAAAGAAAGACAGACTTTTTGCATTTCTTAGCGTCTTTGCGCCTTCGCGTGAGATATAAAAATTAGTGTTTTTGTGTCTTTGTGGCGAATTTTGAATTTTCAGGTTGAGTTGTAACGCCCAACTATTCAAAATATAGATAGGATTTAATGAGTGTCAAGGGATTTAGCGCCTGCCCGCAAATTTTTGGATGTTCGCCCGAAATTCAGTTTGAAAGCGTCGTCACATGCCGTATTTTTAGGGTTGAAAAGGCGAGTATCAGCCTTGCGCGATTGGATACGCACTCGTGCTCTGAAAAACATTTAAACATTGATGCAATTATGGAACTCTGGACAGCTTTCATCGTGGGACTCTTTGGCAGCTTACACTGCGCCGGCATGTGCGGGCCAATTGCCCTGGCGTTGCCGACAACCGCCGGCTCAAAGCTCCGGCTGATTTTGGGACGGCTATTGTATAATATCGGGCGCATCGTCTCCTACATGACGTTGGGCGCGATTTTCGGCTTGTTAGGCCAGACCATTTCTTTAGCCGGCTTGCAGCAGGCTTTGTCGATTGGGTTGGGTCTGATCCTGCTGGTCGGCGTTTTTATGCCGCTTGGCTTGAGCCGACAGTTGAGCGCCGTGCCGTTTTTTGCGATGATGACAGTTAAGGTTCGCAGTATTTTGCAAACGCTTTTCCGTGTTCGCAGTTACGAGTCGCTATTAGCCATCGGCTTCTTAAATGGCCTGTTACCCTGCGGATTTGTGTACGTCGGGCTGGCCGGGGCGACTTCGACCGGCAGCATTTTAAAAGGCATGGCCTATATGATGCTGTTTGGTCTGGGCACTGTCCCAATGATGCTTGGCATCGCTTTGATGGGCAGTGTGTTGAATCCGCATATCCGGCAACGGCTGCTGCGTTTTGCGCCCGTTGCCACGGTTGCGCTGGCGTTACTCTTCATCTTGCGCGGCCTGTCGTTGGGCATTCCCTACCTGAGCCCCCAAATGAGCCACCAAGCCGACAAGCCTTTGGAAGAAAAAGTCGAGTGCTGCCCATCGCCGGTCATGACCGATTCGACCCAATCCGACAATGATCCGAAACGCCTGGAATGACAGGATCAAACGTGAGCAATCTATCCGGAAGTCTGGGTCGGCGGGTTGGTTGGGTGGCGCTGGGTCGGATCGGCAATACGCTTTCGGTTTTGGCGATCAATGTTATTTTTGCGCGGCTGCTCATTCAAGCAGATTATGGATTGCTGCAACAAGTGGGCATGATGGCGCGGGTGGCGGCGCCGCTATTTTTACTGGGTCTGCCAATGAGCTTGAGTTACTTTTTGCCGCAGGAGACTGAATCCGCGCAGCGCGCTTTTGTCATGCAGACCATCCTGCTTTTGATTTTTACCGCGAGCATTTTTGGTTTAAGCTTGTGGGGATTGGCTGGAGTTTTTGCGCCGCAGTGGACACAGCCGCAATTCAAAATGCTGCCGGCGCTGGTAGCCGTTTTGGGTGGCGCACAAATTGCCGTTGGTTTTTGGGAGCCGCTACTGATCAACAGCCGGCGGCATTCGTTTTTAGCTGTCAGCCAGCTTATTTCCGGGTTGATGCGGTTAATCTTGATGGGAATCGGTTGGATGCTGGGGAAATCATTGATCTGGATTTTAATGGCTGATGCCGCCTTTGCGCTGCTTCGGCTTTTTTTTGTTTTTGGCGCGACCTGGCACATTCTCAGGCCGATCACCTTTGATTGGAGCGGACAACGGCTGTCGACACAAATGCGTTACGCTCTGCCGCTGGGCGTTCGTGACGGCATTGACATTGTCTCCGGTTGGTTGGACAAGCTGATCGTCACCGCCCATTTTAATCCCACGCAGTTTGCCGTCTATTTTAACGGCGCATTTCAATTGCCTTTTGTCGATCTGGTGATTCAATCGGTGCGGGCTGTGGTTATGCCGGACTATACCGCGGCCGGCAAGCGCGGGGACTTGTTGACGGTGGCTGAGCTGCATGCCCGGACAGCCCGGCACATTGCGCTACTGTTGTTTCCGCTGACGATTTGGTCGTGGCTGTTTGGGCCGGACTTAATGGCCGTACTTTTTGGGGAAGCTTATCGCGAAAGCGGCAGTTATTTTCGGCTGTTTGCGCTGGTTTTGCCGGCACGGATTGTGACCGCCCATATCGCGCTCATGTCGTTTGGCCGCGCCGACCTGGCCTTGTACGGCACGCTTCTGGATGTTTTGTGCGCGGGAGGATTGGGGCTGTTGCTGATTCCGCAGTTCGGACTTTACGGGCCGGCGCTGGCTTCGGTAATCGGCGCTTATGGCCAGATTACTTTGTACTATTGGCAGTTGCGGCGGCTGATGCCGGCTGGAACGACCTTGCTCATTTGGCCGGAGTTAGCCGCCATTGGACTGCTCGCGCTTGGCGCAGGCGCGCTGGTTTGGCTGGCGCTGCTGTTTTCGATCAACAGCTTGCTTAGGTTATTGGCGGGCAGCGTCGTTTTTGGCGTGATCTATGCGCTGTTCGGCTGGCGATATGCTATTTTTAGCGTCGCAGAGAAGGCTTTTTTGATCCGGAAGGCCCGCCAATTTTGGGTTGGATTTTTCGATTAAACCGGAATTGACGCTATGCGTTGATGACGCGGTTCAACAGAAAACGTATGGAAAAGTTAAAAGCTTTCCTGCAGATGTTCAACGGATCCGCCTTGACACCCCGTCGCCTTTTCGTTATCATACCTTCGTGTTTTTTCCATAAACTTGACGCCATACCCAAAAAAATAATGCCCAAACAAGAAGAGCAAAAACTCACGCCCCTGATGGAGCCATACAACGCCATCAAGAAACAGCGCCCGAACTCTCAAATGATTGCACGTACATATTTCCATTGCGCTAAAACTTTTTGCGTTTATTTATTCGGCATGATGCCGATTATACCTTTTATTTTCAGTTGTCAGCCATCGGCAAAGCAAGAACAGCAATCCACCATGAATAATAACATGCCTGATTCCGAAGCAGTCGCCTCACTAACTCCAACCATGCAAAAAGAATATCCCCAAGCCGTCGTTAATTGGCTGGAATTACCGCTAATCACCCATCACCCATTTCCACAAGCCGACCTTCGTTTTGCTGAAATAATTAATTCCCCAATAGATAGTCAGGATGTTTGGTGTCTTACCAACTACACGGCTTCCTATCAATTGGACCCTAGAACGAACGCGTGGACAAATCTGACTGAAATAATCGGTAAATTTGCAATTGATTTGACCGGCAATCGCGTTGTTCGAGACCCGTTTGATCATGACCTTATATGGATTTTTAAATTTTATGATGGCATTTTGCGTTACCACATTCCGACCAACTTAACTACATTTTTAGATGTGAATACCTATTTCCCAAACCGCTCGATTACCGCGGTTGTCCTTGATGTTCATGATGTTTGGATTGGATCGACTAATGGGCTTTATCGCTATATCCGTGCGTCAAAAGAGCTGCAATATGTAAAGGGTCTTGAAGGCCAATGGCTTGAGCAATTGAGTTTAGAAAGCGGACTTTTGCAAATTAACAACAATATATTTTTTGATCCGAAAAGCGGCCAAATAAAACCGTCTTACTACGGCAATTTATCCACCACTCGGCATAATCCATCTCAGACCCCTGTACTTGAGGATAGCATTTTTACTTATTTTGCTTCCGGTGAAGGCTTCAATCGAATTCACAAACGTACGCTTGACGAAGAGGTCTTTCCTCTTTCGGTCATTCGAACCGTTATGGCCGATCCTCACTTTTTTTGGATTCAAACCCATGAAGAAATTATTCGGCTGAGAAAATTTGAGAATACTGAAGTTTTTTTGTCGGTTTCGGAGCTTAAGAACCCAAAGCGAATTGCCAACGCCATTGTTCTTCAACTCAAAGATGCTTCCAATATCAACGAACGTTTAGAAAAAATTGCCGACCTTTACAGCATTCCCGAATTTGTTGAGCATACTCGCCGCTGGAACGAACTGGGAATTGCGGCAGGTAACAATTTGTTAGATTGGAAATCGAAAGAGGCTCAGGAGTTTGAGGCCTTGGGTATCTGGGGTAGCTTTGAGAGAGAAGCGACGCAGCGATTAGTAACTCTTGAAGCAACGGAAGTCGATTCGGTCTTGCATTTCTTAAAAACACGCCGCAAACCGCTTGAAAGGCAAGTCGCTTACCGTTTTTTGATCGGAAGTTCGCTGGCATTTGAAAATTTGGATTTAGCGTTATCGTATTGGGAAAAGCTTCGAAGTGAGTATCCGCAAAGCCCGTTTTTAACGGATAGGGATATGAGAGCCATTACCGACAGATTAGCGCGTTACAAAGAGATAAAAGCGCAAAATCTCACGCCGGACGAAAAGTTGTGGAAAACGGCACAATTGTTATTAGACCCGTTATGTCTGAATTGGTCGGGTCATAGATGCTACGGTCAGTATTATGCCGGAAAACTTTTTCTGGAATTAATTGACAAATACCCTTATAGTCCACGACGCGGCGACGCGGAATTTACACTTATCCAATTAGACGAGGATGCTGTCCATGATTGTGGCGATGTTGATTCAAGTTGTGTAATCCAATATAAACGCTTTATCCAATATTATCCTCACCATCGCTATATTCCTCAAGCCATGCTTGAAATTGCCAACCACTACTGGAGTGTTGCTGATGTTGAGGCCCCGCAAGCAATTCCTATTTTCCAAATGGCCAAGCCTTATTTTGAAAACTTAATTACCAAGTTCCCGACCGCCGTTCAAGCCAAGATGGCCCGTGATAGATTGTTGGATATTCACCGAAAACAACTTAATGAGCACGCACCTTATTTGATTGATGTCTACTTCGACGCTCAAAGATATTTTGTTGGCGATTCCGTCAAAGTAAAATTATGGCTTGTAAGCTATAGCGACAGAGATATCCAGATGACAATTTACCCGGATTCTTTGCATTTTGTGGTGAGCGCGGATTGGATGTACGATTCGGTCTCGCAGCCGGCGTTATTTATTCCTGATCTGACAATTCAATCGCGTAAAAAACCTGCTGAAAAACATATTCTTGAGGCTCGCGGTGGCGGTTGGGGCGGCGAAACACACAATCTGCAGCAACTGACGCGGACAAAAGATGGGTATGGACGTTTCGAATTTAATCATCCTGGCTGGTATTGGATTCAATTTAATCTAAACTTGAATGACAGCTTAACGGTTTGGTCACTATGTACCATAGAGTTTGTCGAGAGAAAAAGCTACTGACCCATCACCAGCCAAAAATTATGACTATTGTGAATAAAAAAGAAGAACCCAAACACACCCCCCTGATGGAGCAATTCTGGGCCATCAAAAAGCAACACCCGGACTCGCTGCTGCTGTATCGCATGGGCGATTTTTTCGAGATGTTCGGCGAGGACGCCAAAATCGGCGCCCGACTGCTGGGCATCACGCTCACGTCGCGCAATCACGGCAAGGGCTGCGAGGAAATGCCGCTGGCCGGCTTCCCCTATCGGCAACTGGAGACGTATCTGGCCAAGCTGATTCGGGCCGGGCAGCGTGTGGCCGTGTGCGAGCAAGTGGAAGACCCCAAGCTGGCCAAAGGTCTGGTCAAGCGCGAGGTGATCGAAATCGCCACGCCCGGCACCGCGCTCAACCCGTCCTTGCTGGAAGACAAGCGAAACCTCTACCTGGCCGGCGTCTGCGTCCACAAAAAGATGGCCGGCTTTGCCTATATTGACCTATCTACCGGCGAATTTTGGGTGACCGAAGTCCCGCTGGAACGGCTGCGCAGCGAAATCGAACGCATCATGCCGGCGGAACTGATCGTCCCGCCCAACTGGTACGGCGCGGTGGATCATCTGGAATTCAAGGCCGATTTTCCCGGCATCACTTTTACGGAGCGTGAGGAGTGGATTTTCGAGCTGGAGACAGCGCTGGACGAATTGCGTCGTCACTTTAAGGTCATCTCGCTGGAAGGTTTTGGCTGCGGCGATTTAACCGTGGGCGTGAGCGCGGCCGGCGCGGTTTTGCATTACGTGCAAGAGATGCAGAAGAATGCGCTCAATCACATCGTTCGGCTCAGCCGCTACTTTTCCACCGACTACATGGCGCTCGATCCGCAGACCCGGCGTAACCTGGAGTTGATTGCCCCGCTCAAAGAGGGCGAGTCCAGCGAAGGCACGCTGCTGCGGGTGATTGACCGCAGCCAAACCCCGATGGGCGGGCGTCTGCTGCGCCAATGGCTGCTGCGGCCGCTGTTGCAGGCAGATCGCATCAATCTGCGCCTGAGCGCTGTGGAGGAAATTGTGCAATCCGGCTATTTGCGCACGGAAGTGCAGGAAAATTTAAAAAATTTGTATGATCTGGAGCGGTTGATCGCCCGCGTCGCTGTCGGCAAAGCCAACGCCCGTGATTTACTGGCGCTCAGGTTGTCGCTGGAACGTCTGCCGGATATGTTGCGGGTTATTGCCCCACTTAATTCGCCGCTGTTGGCGCAAATCAAGCAAAACCTCAATTCGGGATTTCCGCAATCTGCGCCCAATCTGCAATCGGAAGCTCCGCAGTCCATAACGGAGCTGGTTGATATGCTCAACCGGGCCTTGCGTGATGATCCGCCGCTGCCGATTACCGAAGGCGGGCTGATCAAAAAAGGCTTTCATGCCGAGTTGGACGACCTGCGCGCCATCGCCTTCGACGCCAAATCCTACATCGCCAATATGCAGAATAAGGAGCGCGACCGCACCGGCATCAATTCGCTCAAAATCAACTACAACAAGGTCTTTGGCTACTACATCGAAATCTCCAACGCCAACAAAGACGCCGCTCCGTCCGACTATATCCGCAAACAAACCCTCAGCAATGCCGAACGCTACATTACCCCGGAGCTAAAGGAGTTTGAAGACAAAGTGCTCGGCGCTGAAGAAAAAATTGTCAAGCTGGAATACGACCTTTTTATGAATCTGCGCGACAGGGTGGCTGAGCACATTGAAACCATTCAGGATATGGCCCGCGCCTTGGCCGAATTAGACGTGCTGTGCGGTCTGGCCACCCTGGCCCTGGAAAACAACTACGTCAAGCCGCGCGTCAGCGCAGGCGGCCATCTGCGCATCATCGACGGCCGCCATCCTGTGGTGGAAAGTCTGCTGCCCACCGGCACTTTTGTGCCTAACGATTGCGAGCTGAACACCACGGATGTCCCCGGCGCTTCGGAAACATCCACAATTGCAAAAACCGTTGTGCCAGGCATCGGGGACATGGCATTCGCTCAAATCATGCTTATCACCGGGCCGAATATGGCCGGTAAGTCCACCTATTTGCGGCAAACGGGTTTGATTGTGCTGCTGGCCCAGATCGGCTCGTTTGTGCCGGCTAAGTCGGCTGACATCGGCGTGGTCGATCGCATCTTTACTCGTGTGGGCGCGCAGGACAACTTAGCCCGCGGCGAAAGCACCTTTCTCGTGGAAATGAACGAGACTGCCTACATCCTGAACAACGCCACCAGCCGCAGCCTGATTTTGCTGGACGAGATCGGGCGCGGCACCAGCACCTTTGACGGCCTGTCCATTGCCTGGGCCGTGGTGGAATATTTGCACGAAAATGGCCGGATGCAGCCCAAGACGCTCTTTGCCACCCACTATCACGAATTGACCGACCTGGCCCAAATTCTGCCGCGCATTAAAAACTACAACGTGGTCGTCAAGGAGTGGGAGGACGACATCGTCTTTCTGCGCAAGATCATTCCCGGCGGCAGCGACCGCAGTTACGGTATTCAAGTGGCGCGGCTGGCCGGTTTGCCCAAAGAAGTGGTCGTGCGGGCCAAAGAAGTGCTGGCCAATCTGGAAGCCAGCGAGTTGACCCCCGGCAGCAATGAGCCGCGCTTGGCCCAGGGCGCCCACGCCCCACGCAAGACCCGCAAAACCCCGCTCAATCAGATGAGTTTGTTTGGTCAGCCCGCGCCGGAGAAGATCATCGTGGAAGTGGAAAAGCCCCATCCGGTGGTGGAGAAGTTGAAGGCGCTCGATCCTAATTCGCTGACGCCGTTGCAGGCGTTGGAGTTGGTGTTTGAGCTGGCCAAGAATGCAAAACAACGCTAATGCTGAAGGAGTGCTCCAAGATGGCAAAAGATGTGAAGTTCAGAATTGCAAATGAAGACGGAAGCGATTTACATGATATTTCCGCAAATTTCGAAGACCATGATCTTGCGCTTTTTGACAATTTTCTTATGTTCTTTGAGGACTTGACAAAGCTGACTCTCTTTCAAAATCGGCAACAGATGCAAGTAACGGTCAATTTCCATCAGGATAAAGGCTTGAACATTTCCACACAACTCCCACCAGAAGAGAATTTGTTTGCACTGTTACTTCAACTCCGTCCTTTTATACTTGAGAGCGAACCAACATATTTTTACTCTGCTTGTAATAAAATTACGAAGCACATTTCAAATTCAAAAGTTAGGGAATTAATAAAAGCAGGACGAAACCTGTTCTCAGGGGAAAGATCGCAGAAAATATTCATAATACAATCTGATACAATGACCATCAATTCGGAAAAAATTTTTTATAAATGGTTAAACGCATATGTGTACCATCGGGAGATCGCAAAAAGGCAGGAACTGGAAGCTGTTCATAATGTGCTACCTATTGAAGTTTCACGAGCAATTTTTATTATGATGCTGTTTGATAAAATGGACGCGATAAGGCTATTAGCAGACTTTTTAAAAGTTCTATTGCACAAATCTGATGGTAAAAGTAAGGTCTTTGTTATCCGTTTATAACATTTGGAAGTTGAATGTGTCGACCCCAATTCGCTGACGCCGCTGCAGGCGTTGGAGCTGGTGTTTGAGTTGGTAAAGAATGTAATGTAAAATAAATAAAAGCAATGAGTTATACTGCTTATTGTTTTACGATTTATTTATCAGAAAGGACTGTGTTAAATGGAAGGCGAGTTCAAGGAAGAAAATAACTCCAAAAAGAAATTTAGCGACGCTTATAAGCTTACAATAGGCTTTTGTCAGTTTGTCGTAAGCGCACCTTCAACATTTATGGGTGTTTACAAGCACACTGATTTTTTTAATAATACATCGCTATACAAAGTCTCTCCGATTTTTTTTGAGGGACTGCACTGGACACTATCTGTTACAATTGCAGGTACACTTGCATGGTTTATATACCATGCCCTGACTGAGCTAATTGCTGACCCAAGTAGCACATCAAAAAAAACGGATGAAGAAGCATCCATACCTTTTCTTTTAGCCTGCATTTTTGCTGTATCCTTGTCATTTTCTTTTTCATTAATCGGATTTTATGAAGCATATCTCAACCTTAAACAAGAAACATTGTTAGTGGATTATGACGGTTCAATTGAGAAATTCGAGGAGCAAAAGGAACTGTTGCTTTACAGACCGCTTCAAGAATTGACAAGACGTTTAGAAAATCATGTGGCGTTGCATAAAAAGGATTTCGCTGAACTTCAAGAAATCAATGGTCGAATTAAGGATTTGGAAAATAATCCTCCTTCTCAAAGTCAAAGTGCTGTCGGAACATCACCTGTTCTGTCTGAGTCTGTGACGCTTGAGGAGTATAACCGGCTTTTGCAACATCAAGAACGCTTGATCAATCAGCAAAAGGCTCAAACTAACATGATCAACGCGCACACAAATACTTTGAAAGAATTACGTAAGCGAGCATCTCAACTCCAAATCTACAACAACATTGACACCTTAGTTATATGCAACAACTTTTTGTCAAGCTTTGCATTAGATAGATCATCACGTGATGAAATAAAATCATTAATCTCATACTATAAAACGGGAAAACTAGCATTAGACACTTTGGACTTTCACAATAGCTTCAATAGCTTAGAAAATAGTCAAGAAATTATAAAGCTATTTGAGACTGAAAAGGAATTGCTAAAAAATAAGAGTCAGAATGCATCACTAATTACAATTTTGAAAAGTTTGCTACCTGGTCGAGAAGAAAATAATAATAATAATAATCAGGGATATATAATTCTAGGGTTTCTTCTTGCTTTTTTTGGTGATATCTTTCCTGTTCTGGTCGCACTTAAATCGAGCAAACCGAAAGATATTCCGGGTTTAATAGATGACGTGGCTAATTGGCTAGGAACTGTTTCAGAAAAGTTGAATAAAGTTGGTTTGATTCCGAAAGTATTGAGGGGATTTTTAGGATTTTTAGGATTTTTTGAAACACCGTCATCAGAGAATCAACAAGACCCTATCAAAAAATTTCAGACGGATGCCGACAGGTTTATTAAATGGTACAAAGAGACTATTTATAATCCTTCAATTGTAGTTCTTGAACATGTTTTTCATCTTATTATACTGCTCACGTTTCTTCTGGCTTACATTTCATTATTTCTGGATACATTTCGAGAATTTGTCATTTTTATAATTGAAATTATGAAAAGCATTTGGACAGCACTGCTGACTTCATTGTGAGATACGGAGAAAATTAGAGAGCGCGAAAGTTATACAATGGGTCCAATACGCTGACGCCGCTACAGGCGTTGGAGTTGGTGAAACAGGCCGCCAAAGACGTTGACAGGAAAAGTTGAATGGAGTAGCTTGTGCAATCAATCAACATTTTGCAAAAACTCAAAAAATAAAAAGGAGTGCTTATTATGATCTTACGCGACCAACTCCACACCGCCATAGACTGCATGCCTGTGGATGAACTCACGCTGGTCTATGAATACATTCGATTATTGGAGCGGCCAAAGGCAAAAAAATTGCGTCCGCGCGCCAAAAAACCGTTGACGTTGCAGCAACTGCACGCCCGTTTTGCCGCGTCCAAAGCCGCGCCAGGCAATTGGTCGGACGCGGTCATTGCCGGACGCGAGGAGCGGCTATGACCTACTTTTTCGATACATCGGCGTTGGTCAAAGTTTACCATCCCGAAAGCGGCACACCACAGGTTCTGACCAATGTGGTGCGCATTATGCGCATTATCACGGGATGGCCAATATGAAGAAAAATTTGTCCGAAGAACAAATTGACGATCTGGTTGTGGCGCAGGCCGAAGACCCTACCGCCTGGAATAGCCCAATCCAGGTGGAAATGGATACATCTATTTCGCTGCAATTATCGCCGGAGTTAGCGGCCAGAGCAGCATTCCTGTCGCGTTTGCATCATCAATCGAATGTAGAAGAATGGCTCAAAGCGATTGTTTTGGAGCGCATCCGTTTTGAAGAAGGCGCATTTGCGGCATTGAAAAATTCCCTTGCCGCCGCTCAATAATTTTTGCATCCGGTAGTGGAGAAGTTGAAGTCGCTCGATCCCAATTCGCTGACGCCGCTGCAGGCGTTGGAGCTGGTGTTTGAGTTGGTGAAACAGGCGGCCAAAGACGTTGACAGAAAAGAGTGATTTGGAATTTGGATAGATTGTGCGCTGGAAGGAGGGCGAATCATGGATATTGGTTATTTGTGGGATTCTGAAAAATACGAAGCGGTCAGACAAAAGCATTGTGTTGAGTTTCAAGAAGTTGTATCGGCATTGAGCGACAAAGTCGGTTTTGATGTGAAGGATTCATCACATTATGCAGATCGCTGGTTATGGATTGGCCGCACATACGAAAATCGTGTTTTGATTGTTGTATTTTCTGACGAAGAACTGCCTATTTATCGCATTATTACCGCATACGACGCCGAAGGGAGATACTTACATGAGTACAATCAAAGAAGAGTTTGATTACGAAACTTATACGCGGGAGAATGCCCCGGATCCCGCCAAAATCCGAACTTACGAAGAGCGCGAACAAAAATGGCGCGAAGCTGCCGAAAACAAGACAATTATCCCGCTGGAAAAGGAACTTCTCGAAAAATTTGAAAAACTTGGCGGCAGCCGCAAAGAAGCGTTGCGGTTGATTAGCGTAGCCTTGCGGGAATGGCTGGTTTCGCAGGACATGAAAAAGCTCATTCGGGAAGACTTTCAGGACATGCTTCTGCACGTGCTATCGTCTATGCCGCAATCGGTAGCGACAATGCCAATCTCGGCGATAAAACAACCGTTGGCCGCGACCAATTGATTAAAAAGCTCAAGGCGCTCGACCCCAATTCGCTGACGCCGCTGCAGGCGTTGGAGCTGGTGTTTGCGTTGGTGAAGCAGGCGGGTAAAGAGTGCGAAACCGAAAATCTATCTTGAAACGACAATTGTCAGCTATTTGACCGCCAGATTGAGCAAGGACTTGATTGTTGCGGCCTATCAACAAATTACGCATGAATGGTGGGATACACGACGAGACCTTTTTTCGCTCTACATTTCCCAGTTTGTGATTGATGAAGCGAAAGGCAGCGATCCGGACGCGCTGAAAAAAGGCGAATACGGCAGGAGGGAGAAAAACTTAAAGCTGAAGATGAAACTCGCAAAAGCGCCGAGGAAGGAGCCCGCCACAGTCAGCAAGAGGAAGAAGAAAAATGCCACAGAGATCAAACCCCAAAAGTGTATGACGCCGCAAGTAAATTTTATGTAGAAATCGCCCCGCGAAGTCAATCGCACCGGCAGTATCCCGCTTATCAAAGAGTTAGAACATCTCCACGCCGCGTTATCATCCAATCAGCTTAAAGATTTGTTCCAACAACGTCGCTACCTCGAATACGAAGAAATCCTCAACGCCATGATGGCCGATATGCAGCGGCTCAAAGACGTGGCTCTCAAATATCAACGTGAAGGCTTTGAAGCAAAAGAACCACCAAATCCAACTGCAACGGAAACCGACGCGGAAAAGGCATACCGGATTTGGGGCTTAAAACCAAAAGCCACTATTGAAGAAATCAAGAAACGCTACCGAGAATTGGCTACCAAGTATCATCCGGATTATGCACAGCAAACCACGCCGGAAATTCAAGAATTAGCGCAGGAGAAATTTAAAGAGATCAAATGGGCCTTTGATGTTTTGTAGAAAGAACGCAACTTCAAATAAGGGAAAATTCTATGGAAAACGACAAACCGACACGCCCGGCGAGCGGCGGGATGCCGGCCGTGCAACAAAAAGACTGGTTCAAAAAGTTGGAAGCAGCTTCGGGCCAGCTGTTGGAACTCAACACGCAAAAGGCGTGGGTTTACCTGATGCTGGATTCTTCCGGCAGATAAACTGCGGCAGAAAGAGTGTTAGGAATGCCGTTTAAATTTAAACAACTTCCACATTTCAAAACTTTTCCTTGCAAGCGCTTTTGCGAAGCAATCTCGTTGCTAGAAGAACAATTACGGGGATTGCTTCACGGTGAAACTGTTCGCAATGACAGCAAATCGGGAAGTTACATTTAAATCTCATTCCTTAGTGTTTTTGTGGCTTTGTGGCGAATCTTTGAATTTTTTGTACTAGTCAACGACCTTTAGAACACTTTTTGTCGGTGTCATTCCGGTATGTTTTTAACCGGAATCTTCTTTCAGGCAAACAAGATGCCGGATAGAAACATTCCGGCATGACAAGTGTGTGAAATGTTGTTGACTAGTACAAATCTTTGAATTTTTTCAGGTTAGCGATGCAGTGCTTTTAGCGAGAAAATTTTTGGCAGCAATTTTAATATATCCCATTTTCTCAATGTTGGCCGAATAAAAATATTGTAGTTATGATTCTCAATTTTGTGTAAAATGGTTGTTCCACCTATCCAAATCCCGCGCAGCTCAAATCGTAGATCTCGCCTAACTAACTCTGGTAAGATTTGCCCCGCCTCAAAAAATTTCCAGGTTCGTTCGATCTGAAACCGCATTAACCTTGTTAAATCAGATGTGAATATCTTTTTTTGAAGAGACTCAACGGAATATCCAAACGCAGACATATCTTGCAGAGGAATATAAATCCGCTCTTTTTCCAAATCGATAGCGACATCTTGCCAAAAATTAGCCAATTGTAACCCGGTGCAAATGGAATCAGATAATAGATGCAGCGCCGGATCGCGATAATTAAAAAGCAAAAGAATCAGGCGGCCAATTGGATTTGCAGAGTGGCGGCAATAAAAAAGCAGGTCGTCAAAGGTCTTGTAGTGGTTTTGCGAGATATCTATTTTGAAGGCGGTCAGGAGATCGTTAAAAAGGGACTGTGGCAGACAAAATTCGGAGATCGTTTCATGCAAGGCTATAAATACTGGATGGGTCGCCCTGCCGGCATAACAGTCCGATAATTTTTCGTGCCAATTTTCTAAAAAATCTGCCCGCTTGTTGGCAAATTGTGGTTCGTCGGCAAAGTCATCGGCAGTGCGCGCAAAAGCATAGATTGCATAAATATGCCGCCTTTTTTTTGGTGGGATGAAAAGCGAGCCGACCGGAAAATTTTCGTAGTGATTCCGCGCGATTTGCTCACAGTACTTGTAGGCGGCAGTGGCGGTCATAGGCCAAAAATGGCGGGGACGTGTGGGAATCGAACCCACCGCGGACGGGATTAGCGCCCGCCGACTGGATTTGAAGTCCAGGGAACCCACCAGAGTCCATTCGCCCCCGTTATGTCCGGTATTGTTACTTTTGAGGTTGAGTGATAAATCGCTTTATTTGCCGGGTATAAACACTGGCGGGGTACTTTTGCGTGAGTTCGTTAAACATCAGGTTGGTATTTTCGGTATCGTTTAGATTTTGGTATGTCCAACCCAAGTAAAATAATGCCTCGTCACTGCGGGCATGATCTTTAAACTCGCCCATAAACGTGGTATATGTCTCCAAAGATTTTTGATTTTCGCGCAGTTGAAAATAACAAAAACCCAGATCGAGTATCCCGTCAGGTTTATACCCTTCTTTATTTTTCGCATCTAATTCGACGAGTTTCTGCAAATAAGTCTTAGCATTTGCTAAGTCGTTTTTGGCTAAATAACGTTGCCCCAATAAAAAGGCAGCTTCCGGATCGCCACCCTTGGCCTGCTCTTTTAATAGATCTTCCGGCATGGTTTGGGCTTGGGCTTTAATCATGTCCTGCAAGAATTGGGGGCCGCTTTTATAGCCGCCGACGCGCCAAATTTCTTTACCGGTCGAATCTAAGAAAAGGATTGTCGGATATCCTGAAACACCATGTGCCGAGGCAGATTTTGGGTCAACTTCAGCATTGACTTTGGCGCTGATAAACTCGGCGGAGCGGGCGACAACCGGCGCGTACTTATAAGTATCCTGATCCAGGCGCTTACACCAACCGCACCAGCTGGTGTAATAATCCACCATAATCGGTTTATTGGCCTGCTTGGCTTTGGCTAATGCATCCTGATAGCTGCTAATCCACTGAATTTCATTGGCGAAACCAAAGGCGCATTGCATCAGGATCGCCGCTAACGTCAAAAATGTTTTCTTCATGTTACAAATCCTTTCTGTTGATAAGTTTCCAAAATTTTGCCTATAAGATCCGTAGTTGAATAACCTGGTAAATATGGAATTGTTGTGACATATCCGCCATCTTGCTCCACAATTTCACGTCCAACGATGTTGTGAATAGCCCAGTCGCCACCTTTGACAAGTACACTTGGATGAATGGTCTTAATCAGCGCCAGAGGGGTAGACTCATTAAAAAATGTGACATAATCAACACAATTTAAAGCCGCTAAGACAAACGCACGGTCATGTTGATTGACAATAGGCCGCTTATCGCCTTTTATTTGTCGCACCGATGCATCGCTATTAAGTCCGATAATCAGGGCATCACCAAGATCACGCGCTTTTTGCAGATAATCGACGTGCCCGCGATGAATAATATCAAAAACACCATTCGTAAAGACAACTTTTAAACCATTTTGTTTCATTGCGGCGCAAATTTCTTGTAACTCGCACCAATCTGTAATGATTTTCATGTGATCCCCGCAGTCTACTTTGGTATTATTTCTGGTTTATTGGCCAGTTTGCCTTTTTGAGTCGAGCTGTCTAATCAGAATCATTCAGGCAAAGTTTATTCAGGCAAAACTTTCAGTAATTGATCATACTGAATGGGTACAACGCCTAATTCTGCCACCACGACGCTTGCGGCATAATTGGCCAAAGCGGCAGCTTCTTTGTAAGATGCGCCGCAGGCCAGTGCGGTCGTCGCTACGGCAATCACGGTATCACCCGCGCCGGAAACATCATAAACTTGGTGTGCTCGGGTCGGAATATGGGTGATTTCTGCAGATCGTTCATAAAGGGACATGCCTTGCTCGCTTTTGGTCAAAAGCAGAGCCTGGCAATTGAGCCGTCGCAGGGCTTTTTGGGCGATTTTATCCAGGTTGTTTTCGGGACGGCGCGACGCGACTTGAAAAGCTTGCCGTAATTCACGCATGTTCGGCTTAAACAGGCTAATGTCCGTAAAATCAAAAAAATGATCGGATTTCGGATCGACGGTAATGATTTTATCTTTAAAAATCCGGAGGGCTTGATGGATAAATTTGGAAGTTAATAATCCCTTGTTGTAGTCTTGAAAAATAACGGCTTCGTATAAGCTCGCTTCTTCTTTAAGTCGATCACAAAACTTCTTGATGAATCCGTCGGAGATGGCCCGAGTTTCTTCCCTATCAATCCGCACGATTTGTTGTGAATGGGCGACGCAGCGGCTTTTTTTGGTCGTCGGCCGCTGGCCGTCACGCAAGATTTGATTGGTTTTGACCTGCCGCTGATCCAAAACGCTTAATAAAATGTCGGCATCCGGATCATTGCCGACCACGCCCAGCAAGTGGGCCTGAAAGCCGAGATGGGCCAGGTTGAGCGCCACATTGGCTGCGCCGCCGCCAGCGTAGGTCTCGCGTTGCACTTCCAGCACGGGCACGGGCGCTTCCGGCGAAATTCGACCGACCGTCCCAAAAATATAGTGGTCGAGAATCAGATCGCCAATCACCAAAATATGCTTTTGCTGGCGCTGAGAAAAAAGATTATGGAAGCGTTTGCGGTTGATCATTTTTTGCTCGCTGGAAGAATGCCCAATTTATCGTTTAAAAAACGCGTCTGTGTCCATCTCCAAGTCCTCACGAATAATGCTTGTCAATAGACCGTGAGGGACATCTTTACTGCCATGATCGGAAATTGTAGTCTTACGCCCATCCGGATGAACAAAGCGGATATGCGATCCTTTTTGACGGATAGCTTTGAAGCCAAGCTTTTTGACCCGCCGAATCAATTCTGTAAAACTGATCGTTGGTAGATGACTCATCCGGCAATCGCCATTTCTACATCACGGATGCCAATAAAGGCAGACGTTTCGATGTAATCCTCATCATCCAGACAAACGGCAATGGCTTCTTTAATGTTGGTCATGGCCTCGTCAATGGTATGGCCATAGCTGCGACAGCCTTTGAAAAGCGGGCATTGCACAATAAAAACGCCGTCTTTATCGAGCGAAATGAGGATTGGAAAATGTTTACTCATGCCTATCTCCAAGTTGTCGACTTTTTGTGATTAAATAGTTGCGCTATTGCTCATTTAAGGGTCATAGTGGCCGTCCCATGCCGCATACAATTCGTCATAACCTCGGCGCGTATAAAAGCGTTAGCGCAGCAACACAATCCGCCGCGTCTGGCTAAAGCTATCGGCTTGCAGGCGGTAGAAATACACCCCGGTGGCCACAGGCTGACCGGCATCGTTAGCGCCGTCCCAGCGAATCGAGTGATACGCGGCGGGTAATGGCTCTTTGAGCAGTGTTTTGACTAATTGGCCGGCGCTGTTGTATATCTCCAGACGCACGAATCCGGCGGTCGGCAGTGCAAAGTCGATAGCCGTCGTGACCTGGAACGGATTGGGCCGGTTTTGATCCAGTCGATAGGCTGTCGGGCGTCCGGTCGGGTCGGGGTCTTCGATGCCGACTTTATCGGCGCAGTCCTCGTTGGTCGGGGCGCTGTAGCCTTCGACGTAAACGGCCATGAGGGTGTAGCAGTATTTAAGGCGCGAGTCAACATTTGTATCATTATAGTCAAGCAGTTCCGGGTTGAGCGGCACGGTCACGGTGTGATGTGCGCCGGCGGCATCGGTCCAGCGTTTGGTCAGCAGGTAGCCGGTAAAGCTGGAGCGACCGGAATAGGACACGGATTCGACGGGAAAAGACGGATTTGAAACGGATAAAGAAGATTTTATTCCTTTAACTTTTAATCCGTTATCTTCCGTATTTTTCAGTCGCATCTGTGTGCTATGGGACACGGATTTGACGGGAAAAGATGGGTTTAAAGCGGATAAGGATTTGATTCCTTTGGTATTTGACCCGGCTTTTTCCGTATTTTTCAGTGGTATCCGTGTTCTATTTTCGGCCAGAATCCGCCCGCCATTTGACGTAATTTCCACATCGTCAATCCCCAAAATAAAAGCATCTTCCGAGATGCAGTTAATGCCGATGTAGATCGGCAGGCCGTCGAAGCCGCGCAAGTCATAGTTGTAGAGCGTCCAGCCAATCGGCGCTTCATGGTAACGGCCCGGCGAGATGATCGTAAAATCCTGCGGATTGGTGCCGGTATAGGAAACGCCCACCCGAAAGCGCTCCAAACCCCAAAAATTGGTCAGCGACCGCGCCCAAAAGGAGACCCGCGAGCCCGTGCCCAACTGGACCGGCGGCGTTATCAACCAATCGTTATTGTATTGACTATTGCCGGGCACTGCACTTAAACAGGCGGCAAACTTTGTTCCGCTATGCGCGCCGTAGCCGGCCTGACTGAGCGGCGGCGTGGTTGCCGCCGGGTTAAAGATGATAAAGGCCATTGCATTCGTTTCATGGGGAAAATTGGCGTCGGGATTCTGAAAGGTTTCCAAACCATCGCCGTCCACCAGCGTCCACGGGGCAAAGTTGATGGAAAAATCGGCGTAATCCTCAAAGCCGTCGGTCAAAAGTTGCGTCTCGCAGACTAAGGGCGCCGCCCACTTTAGAGATACCTGATCTCCTCGAAATTCAGCATTCAGGCCGCTCGGCGCACACAACGGCTCAACATCGATACAGCTTTCTTCGCTTAAAATACTGACTCCGCCGTCGGTATAGTTGGCCATCACCGCGTAACAGAGCAGGTCGCCTTCGGCTACGCCGGCGTCTTCATAGTCAAAAATCCCGCCGTCCCGCGTGGTGGCCAGTTCGCTGAACAGGCCGGTATTGACCGAGCGATAAATGGTGAAGGATTCGATGACCTGGCGATTGGCGCGCTGGCTACTTGCAAAATGAATTCTGCTACTCCAGGCGGCGGGCAAGGTATAGCCGATTACGGATAGTTCCGGTGCAGGCAAGGCGCTGTTGATTGTCGGCTGCTGACCGCTAACCGCTGACCGTTGACCGCTCGCCAATTTGAGATTGACTTCCAGCGCGATATTCGGATAGCCGCTCGATGCGGCCAGTTTGACAAAACGCCCGCCGGTGGCCGCGTTCAGGATGTAGGTATGCGATTCGGCGGAATTAGCGTTGCGGTCGGCCAGCGGAAACGGTCCCTGAATCTGGCCTTCGGTCGTCCCTTTCAACACCACCCAAAACGGCTCGCCGGCGGTAAACTGTAAGCGGCGGTCGCCAAAATATTGGTAGCTGATCAACGGTGTATTGAGCGCGTTATTGGGCAGGTCACGGTCTACGATTTCGGCCAGCATTTGCCCGGGCTGATCGCCATTGGCGCGATGGATGCTGACGGTGTGCGCGCCGTTGCTCCAGGCGGGATGGTTGTTGCCGGTCAGGTTGATAAAGATTTCGCTGACATCGGTTAATTCAAATGCGCCCAGCGCGGCGTCCGGCGTCACATAAACGGCCAATTGCGAATTGGTCAGCGTCGGAAAATAGCTGGAAACTTCATTGGACTTAAAGTAGCTCAGACGGGCATGATCGGCAAAGCACACGTCCGGCGCAGTCCAGGAAATAGCGACGGTGTGGCCGCCGTCCAGCAGCAGGGTGGACACATTTTCGGGCGGGCAATAATCAGGCGGATTTTCGCCGCGCTGCATAAATTCCAGATAGGCGGCCATGAGCGCGGTTTGGCGATCCGCGGCAATGCCGCTGAATTGGAACGAGACGCCGATGGTGCGATACTTTTTGCTCTCGTGATAGCGGGCGATACCGATGGTTTGCTGATCGAAGGCGTTGGTAAAGATAGCGAAACTTTCGGTCGTATCGGTCGGGGCCAGGCGGTCGAGCCATTGATTTTCGCCGCGGTAGACCGAGCTAAAGCCGGCGGTAAAAGTGCCGCGAACGCCGACAACATCGCTCACATCCGGCCGGGCCCCGCCATCGCTCAACGGGGTGATGCCGAAGGCGCCGTTAAAGTTGAAGCCGCCGTTTTGCGGGTCATAATACCAGACATCGCCGCCTTCCATGTAGACGCTGCTGCCGTTGTTCAGATATTCCAGGATCAATTGCGCCTCAATGCCGGCTTCGGAAATCTGGGCTGTGCTTTCAAAAACGCCCAGGGCGATAAACAAGCCTTTATATGTTTCCAGCGGATTGGCAATTAAATCCGTTGTCAGATTGACGATGTAGCCGTTGGCTTCAATTGCGCTTTTGAGATAAACGGCGCTGGAATCTCCGTCCGGTTTATCCGGCGTAGGCGGCGCCCAGATGAGAAAGTCGGCCCCGCCGGCACGGAAGTCATCGGCCGAACGCGGTAATAGTTGGTAGCCACCGCAGAAGCCGTCGCCGGTCACATCGTCAAATTGGGTCAAAAGGGCGGTGAGCGTAAACAGGCCGACCGGAACGGGCATTTCATCCACATTGGTATCGCGGTCGATGCGCAGAACACCTTTAACGCCGGTCGCGTCAATAATTTCCACATTTTTATTTGCGCCGGGCGTCGGCCATTGAGCGGGATCGGCCAGGGACACGCCGGTGAGTCGCAGCAACGCGCTTTCGTAGTTTTCCGGGCGGGCGACCGGGCTGTAGATATCGGCCAGTGTCACTTTATGCGGCGCGGGCGGCGGATTGCCGGAGCTGATAATATTCACGCTATAAATCGGCTCGATTTGTTCTTGCCCGTTTAAATGACTCAACCGTCCGGAAAGGCGCACATCGTCGCCAATCGTCAGGCCCAGGCCGTTTATGCCGCCAAAAAAAGCCAGCCCGTAGCCGTTGTTTTGTAAAAAAGCGGGGCCATTTGCTCCAAACTGTGTCGCCGCCGTAACGACACCGCGCACACTGACATCCAACCCCAGCGCTGCGGAAAGGCAGGTGGCGGGATTGGTCAAGCTACCGGCGGCCTGCGTCGTGGTCTGGCGGGTCAATTGTTCTACACTGCCGTCGGACCAGGCGATAAAGGCATGTTCCCATGCCCCCCATTTATTTTGATCGGGCGAGTTAAAACCGCTCAGAAACAGAACGCCGGCTTTGCCACCGTCAACGGTAAAGTCGGCGTCATAACGCGCTAACGGCGTCGATGCGCCGGCCACCGTGGTATAGAGCGAATAGGCCTGCGGATTGAGCGCGACGTAATTGCCGAAACCGCTGTAAGTCAACGCCGCCGTCAGCAAATTCGGGCCGGCCGCATTGTAAATATCATACGTCGGGGCGTCGCTAACGCTATGATGCAGCATGAGTTCGCATTTGCCGGGCACGGACACGCTTTTGGCGCCGGCTTTGACACTGAGTGCAAAGTGAATGGCTGTGCCGGATGGATTCGGGGCATAGCCCGTCGGATTAAGCAGGCCGCGTGTGGCCAGAACATAAGCTTCGCCCGGCGTCAAATTCAGGTTCGTCGTGTAGACCGCCTCGGCAGCAGAGGCACTTGTGCCCGGCGCGATCTGAACTTGATGCGCACCGGCGGCGATTTCCAGATAAGTCATGGCCGCGCGGAAGGCGAGATCATTTGCTTTGAGTTGACCATCCATGTACACGTCAATTTTGGCCAGCGACGGTTCCGGGCTGGCGTGAATGAGCTGAAACCGCGCCGTCTGCACCGCTTCGATGCGGGCGCGGCCGACTTTCGGATCCAGCACAAAGCTGACCGTATTATTGGCCGCGGCGGTCGAAAAATAAATGCTGTTGCTGGAATCCGGCGCGCCGACGCCCCAGCCGTCCCGCCCGAATTGATGCATCGTCCAGGTGTAGTTGGCTGTAAACTTCATTTGATGCGTTCCGGCGGACGGAATGACGACCGCAGCGCTGTAGACATCCCGGGCGATGTCATACGTCAAAGGCACACCGGCCGGCGGATTCCAATTCTGAAACGAACCGACGACCACCCACGTTTCCGCGCCGATGGCCGGGGCAACGACGTGGGAAGCATTGACGATATTCGCCGCCGGAAAGCCGCCATCGTTATACCGCGCCGTATCGAAGGTAAAATTGACTCGTGTGCCGTTGGTCTTGATCTTGAGGCGCACGTCGCTCGACGGGTAAGTCTGCGTGGCTTGATTGGTGATTTTGAACTGATAATAGCTGTCCGAGGCGTTGGCGGTGGCGACGGTATAATCCAGAGAATAAACGCCGTCCCCGGCAGTAACATCGCCGTTCTGACCCGTATCGCCCAACGGCGCCGACGGCCAGGTCGTATTGGTCCAGTCAATATACCAGCTTTGGGCAAGGGCTGAATTTGACATCAAAATTGCAGCCATAAAAATAAAAATCGAAAATCGAAGCCGCATGGGTTTACTCCTTACACGGTGATGTTTGTGGTTAACGGGAAAGCGAATGGTCGCTTTCTCAAAATGTAGCATCAATTGGCTATTCCGGCAACATTCTTTTTCATTTTCAGGATTTCGTCTTATCCTGAATTATTTATCAGCCACGGAGTCACCAAGACACAAAGAATCACTAAGATATTGAATTAAGACGCTTTATGGCGACTTTTAAAACCGCCTGCGTCAAAAATTCAATTTTTGAAACATCTTCGTGAACCTTAGTGTTTTTGTGCCATTGTGGCGTATCTTTTAATTTTTCAAGCTATCGGTTGGATTTGGCGCGGGATATTTTGATTGAAGATTCTGGCGAAGATGGGATTGAAATAGGTTTTTGTTGACAAAAAGCTTCTATTTCCGTGGTTTATGTCATTTAAACCGCAGGTGGAAGTCAACGGCGCCGCGATCCCGTCCGTCATCAACGAGATGCGCGGTTTTCAAGCCTTAAGCGAAAAGATCTTCCGCGCAGCCGCCAAGCAGAACGCTTATCATCAATAACAGAATTCGGTACTTCATATTCATCTCCTTTTGATATAATAGCGAAGGGCCGTGGGCATTTAGAACACCCGCCGCCCAAACATTTGCCCTTCGTGATAGCGATAAGTTAGGTTACTTGAGCAGCGCCATGCGCCTGGTCTGGCTGAAGCCGTTGCTTTCCAGGCGGTAGAGATAGACGCCGTTGGGAGCGCGTTCGCCTGTGGCGGTGGCGCCGTCCCAAGTCACGCTCTTGCGCCCGGCGGCTTCTTCTCCGTCGGTTAAGGTGCGCACCAATTGCCCGGCTGCGTTGTAGACAGCGATGCGCACAGGCCCGGCCTGCGGTAAGGCATAGGCAATCGTGGTGGACGCGGCGAAGGGGTTGGGGTAGTTAGTCTCTAATTTGAAATCATAGGCAGAGATAATTTCGCCGCCAAAGGAAGCTCCGCCGGCCCCGTTAATGCTGACCGAATGCGCATCTTCCACTTGCGCGCCGGCGGCGTCCGTAACGACCGCTTTGAGCTGGAAATTACCCGAACTCGATGTCGTCAGCATCGCCGAGTTCGTCCCGATCGTATACCAAATGCCGCAGGTGGCCAGCGTGGGGCCGGGGTCGCTCTCGTGATGGCCGTTGCCATTCCCGTTACCGCCATTGCCATTCCCCTGACCATTGCCATGATTTCCGGTTGAGTCTTCACCGGCAAAATCAGGACTGCCCGCACAAGTATACATCCGATACCATTGGTAGCTGTAGGGCGCAGAACCGCCGCTGACGTTGGCCGTAAACGTGCCGCTCTGGTTTATGTTGAGCGAACCGGGACCGCTAATGCTGACAGAAAGTGGCGCCGAATACATTATGGTTTGTTCGGCCTGAGGGATTGCATCGCCGCCGTTATATGCCACAGTCACGTAACTATGGCGGCCGGTCAGATATACATTATCCGTCCAACTCGTTGCATTTGGTCCGGCTGTACCGACTAACGCGTAGCCGCTTAGTGTGCCGTCCCAAGTCCAACTATTGCTAACCGCTTTCCGATAAATGTGGAAACCCTGTTCATTGTTCTCTACCAAATCGAATGCTCGAGTCGAATTACTTTCATCCAGAAATGAAACAATGCCAGGACATGTGGTGTCGTTCCAAGTCAACGTGCGGGTACTTTGATTTCCGCCGACTTGGAGAGTTGTCGGCGTGGCCGGTCTGGCGGAGCCGTTGCCAAGAATCAGGGCATCATATAGTGCGTTCACAGAGACATCCATATGATTGGGTAATGCATCTAAAAGTGAAAGTTTGTACGACTCTATATGAGTATTTGCCCGAAGTCCAAAATAACCGGGCACATACCGCGAACTAAACCGATTCAATAAAAAAGCTCCCGAAAATGAGATATCATCATTATCCCCACTGTAACCGGGCGCTCTTTGCTTGACGCCGTCCCATAGACTATAGAAAAATGTGGCGACAGCGCCTTCAAGGTCGGTGTTGTCTTGGCTTCGCGGCAAATAAAGTTGGGCGGCATCCAAAAATTGATGAAACCCACTCCTGGCTTCGATCTGAGCCGGCATTTCAAGGGCATACCAATAGTCATGGGCGGCCGGGACGATAAACTCCGCCCAACCCTCGACCCAAGCGCAGGCGTGATTGGATTCCTTTAAAAAACTATGTGGATCCGGACAATTTCCGTCCGGCATGGCCCCGCCTTCATGGGCGTACTCAATATAATGTCCGTATTCATGGTATCCCAAGTGTGAATTTGGAACTTCATCGAAAACAATGTATGGCGCATCAAGATCGGGTCCACCGCTGACATTGCAATTGCCATTGCGACAAAAATAAGTGCCTAAGCCTGGCCGAATAAAATACTTTATTTGTGGCAAGTTTATGCCCAACTCGTTGATGGTGAATTGCCGCACACGGTAAAGATAACGCAACGCCCCGCCCTGTCGGTTATCCGGCTCGATGTTAACCGCATTGAAAAATACGGAAGTAGTCGCCCCGGAAATGTCAAGCATTGGTTGAATAGGAATCCTGGCTCCGTTACCCAATTCCCAATCAAAGGCGGCGCTGTTGGCATTGTTGGCATACACCCGGATGCGCGGCGAAATTTGATTGGCCGGCTTATCGGAGGGAAAGCTGAAGCTAAAGTAATAGTAGCCGTTATCATCGGTGAGGTCATAGTCCACATGCCGCGCCCCGCCGCCATAATAAGGCGTATAACCCGTCATTGGATTATTGTCATAATCCCAGTCCAAATACACGCCCACATCCGGAACGCCTTTTTGGACGGAGTACGCCGCGAAATAAGAAACGCGCCCCGAAATCTGCATCGAAATCGTGTAGCTTGTGGCACCGGCGGAACCTGCATTGACCATTGCGCTGTATGGCTGTGGAGTAGCTTCAGATTTGATTTCGCGCATGGTCTTATCAACCGCTGCCGGCGCTTGAATAAATCGAGTGTCCGCCGCAGAATTTGCCTCCACAATTTGCCCGTCCTGTATTGTGACATAAAGCGGGAAACTGTGATAGTTGATAAAATCCTTGCCTTCAGCTTGAACGCTATCCGGCTGGAAATCCAGACCGATTTGCAAGAGAAAGTACCCTTCTTGCGGCAGCCGTACCCGCCACTGCTTCTGCAACCGCGTACCGGTGGTGAAGTGACCTTCATCAGACGGATTTCGATCCGACAATGCCGCAATTTCGTCCGGCAGGGAAAGCCAAACCGAAGCGCGGCCAGTGACCAGAGCATTGGCCGCGAAATGGATGTCGGCGATGGGCGAATGCGGATTCAGCATGGAAATATTCAACGCTTCCAGCGCAAATGTCGGATGCGTTTCGCGGCACTGCGCCATGGCCAGCGATGTTTTGATACCAAAAATCAGCAACGTCAAAATCGTTTTCATTAAAATTCGCGTCTTCATTCTCAAATTCTCCTTCATTATCATTAAACTTCATTAAATTAAAGATGGTTAATCATTGTTTAGGATAAAGCAAAAGCCCAGGATAGCTTTGGGCTTCGCCGCCGTCCACTAAACCGTATTCTTTCTCTAACTCTTCCGACTCGATTGCATACATTTTTCCGTTGACAAAGACCGAGTCAAAGACAGCATGACCATAAAAGCGATAAATAAACGGATCGCCCAGACGCACTTTCCATTGCTGTTCGAATGGAACATTGGCCCGAAACGCAACGGGAATGTATTTGGGGTGAATGTCAACGCCAACCAAAACCGTGTTTTGGATGGGCGATTCAAGAACTGCTCCTATTCCTTCCCACGGGTATGGTCCACCTGGCATGACTGACAAGCCTACCTGGCCTTTTCCATCAAACATGGGGTGGCAGCGGGTGGTAATCGTGATCAAGCTGTCCACTGCAAACAGGGAATCCGTATCGGCAAATATCTCCACATCCCAGGTTTCAAAGGTTTTTTCACCTCTGTAATCAATTCCGGTTTGTTCATTACACCCCCCCCAAAAAACGCTGGCGGACATCATAAGAAACACACATGCATAACCAGTTAACTTCATAGCTTTGATTCCCTCTTTTTGTAAAAGGTGAAAAGTAAATTGAAAAACAAATGAAACACAATTTTGCGGGATAAACCGCATTTGTTCATACGAGTTGTTGCGCAACGCTTTTATATAACGCAAAAGGCGTGCCAACAAAAAAGCCGCCTACGTTTTTAAGCGTAAGCGGCTTTTTATCAAGCGGTTACAAAAAATTAGGCCGCGCTTTCCGGTTTTCCGTTCGTGACGTGTTTTAAGTCACGTGACTTAAAACACGTCGGCAAAACACGTCACGACCCATCATTACGGGTCCTCCTTTGCCTCCACATACCGCCGCAGTCTGTCCCGGCTGATGCCCAGCTTTTCGGCGGTCTCCTTGCGGATGTTCCCGCACTGCGTCATGGCCCAGGCCACATAGCGGCGTATCTCCTCGTCCAGTGGGATAACCTCCGGTACATAAAACCCTGTCTGCTCCGGCCCGGTCGACGCGGGCTGACCCGGTCGTTCATAGACCAACTCGCCGCTGGCCGGGTCAACGCGGTAGCCGCTGCCGAAGATCAACGGCGGCCGGTCGGCCGGGCTTAACACGCCGGTGCGGTTGCGCATCACCAGCCGGCGGATGTAATAACGCAGCTCGCGCACTTGTCCCGGCCATTCCTGCCGCCGCAAGTCGGCCAGCACGGCCGGTTCAATGTCCGACAGCGGTTTGGCCATTTCCTCCGCCGCTTGCAAAGCAAAACGCCAGGCCAGCAAATCAATATCCGCCTCGCGCTCGCGCAAATCCGGCACGCGGATCGGCGTTACATACAAACGATGGAATAAGTCGGCGCGGAACAAGCCGTCGGCCACCATCTCGACCAGGTCGCGGTGGGTGGCGGCCAGCAGCCATACATTCACTTTGATGTCATCGGCCGCGCCGACCGGCCGAATCAGGCCGTATTCCAAGGCGCGTAACAGGGCGGCCTGGGCCGGCAGGGTCAGTTCGCCGATTTCATCCAAAAAGAGTGTGCCGTTATCGGCGGTTTCAAAAACGCCGTGGTGATCCCGCCCCGCCCCCGTAAAAGCGCCTTTTTTGTGACCGAACAACTCGCTCTCCAACAAACTGGCGGCAAGGCCTGCGCAATTTACGGCTACGAATTTTTTGCGCCGCCGGGCGCTGTTCTCGTGAACGGCCCGGGCAATCAATTCCTTGCCGGAACCGGTCGGGCCGTAAATGAGCACGGTTTGGCCGGTCTTAGCGGCCAGATGAATTTCATGCGCCAAAGTTTGCATCACCGGGCTGCGGCCGATAATGCCGGGAAAGAGCGTGGCGGCTTCGATTTCTCGGCGCCAGAATTCGTGGGGGGGGGCAAGATTTCGGCATGGCATGTGTCCTCCAGCGTTGTGGGTTTGACCGGGTAACTGTTCGCAACGACTTATATAACATGCGGCTGTATTCTTGGCAACAAAAAAATATCGGCCCGGATCGTTGCCCGGATCTTGGATTTGGCAGGGGCTATTTTGAAGGAAGATTGCGGTTAAGGTCGGATTGACATAGGTTTTTGTTGACAAAAAGCTTCAATTTCCGTACACTCAAATACGTTTAGCGAATGAAGCTGTAGCATGTCGGCAATTCATTCCCATCATGGAGGTGGTTTATGCCATTTAAAGCATTTGAATCGCAGGTGGAAGTCAGCGGGGCCGCAATTTTGTCCGTCATCAACGGCATGCGCGGTTTCCAGGCCTTGAGTGAGAAGATTCTGGCCAATCACGGCATTCATAATCCGGCCAGCGGTAAGTGGTATTCGCAACAAGCCTGGTTGAATGCTTTTGAAGAGATCGCCGGCAATATCGGGCAGACGACGCTGCGCACCATCGGCCGCCGTATTCCCGAAACAGCGTTGTGGCCGCCGGATGTCACTACGACGCAACAGGGTCTGGCTTCCA
Source organism: uncultured Gemmatimonadota bacterium (assembly GCA_964404765.1). Lineage (GTDB taxonomy): Bacteria > 4572-55 > 4572-55 > 4572-55 > 4572-55 > CAYOLL01. Next base: position 39,400 of record CAYOLL010000014.1, read on the forward strand.
TTGATGTGGCCTATCACATGAACCATCGCGGCGGCGAAATCGGCCATTATCGCTACGAAAAAGTCTCCGAAAAATCCGCCCGCATCATCTGCAACAATCCCTATCCCTGTGAATTTGACATGGGCATTATTGAAGCTACCGCCAAACGCTTTTCCGCCCCCAAAACAGTTGTCATCGTACTGCATGATAGTAATGTGTCTTGTCGGGATAAGGGCGGGCGGAGTTGTGTCTATACGGTGTCGTGGTAATTTAACTTGCAGACAAAGTGTACTAATTGCAGTTATAACGGAATTCTTGGTTTTCAGTTGTGTGAGAATTAATAAATAAATAACCATTTGAGACCTAAATTGAGCGATTCTAAAAATTTATATTTGCAATATTGTGGATTTACCTTCACCTATTGGGTGAAGGTTTTTTTGTCATTATTTTTGGAGGACACCGTGGCTTACCCCAACGCCAATCCGACGACCCTGCCGCTGTTGACCGAACACGCCACCCGATACAACTCATGCTAAAATCGGATCGTTTGCAAAAATGTCCGGGCCTTGCTACGCCCTCCTGCGTCCAAAATCCACTTCAAAACCGTCAATTCCACCCGTGACCTGCATGATGATACGTCTTTTTTCCCAATTTCCGTCTAAAAATACAGCCATTCACCCAAATGGTTGTTCAAAACTTATCGCGGGTCAAAAAATCGCACAGATGGCTTGCCAAAAATCGTAAAATCGCCTCAATTTAGGTTAAAATGGTTTTGAATCAAAGGGCGGTCTGTGTCTCAGCTTTTTTCACATTATCCTCCGGATTCCGATCAATCAGCTTGTGATACGGGTCAATCCCGGCTTTGGTCGGCGGCTCGTCCACGATGATGTCAAACTCCATCTTCGGGCCGGTGATTTTGTGCTTTTGCAGATACAGCATCTTCGCGCCCAAATCTTCCTTCTTCTTGCCTTCCCCGGCAAAAATGCCAATGTCAATCCAGTCGTTGATGGGGATGTCCGTCTCCGTGCCGAGCGTGTCCGCTCGTAGCTTTTTAGCTTCGACGACGAGGTGGACGTTGTATTTGCCGTCCGCCGTTTTCGATGTGGTTACGTCGGTCGTTTTCAGATCAAAAAGCGTAATCGTCTCGAACAAGTCTGTTAAAATGTATTGCAGCGAGTCGGGCGTTTCGGCACGGATAAAGCTGAGGAACTCCGGCGATGTGGTGTACGGCGGTTGTTGACAGGCCACTTTTTTGACATACGCCATCAGCGCGCGGTTGAGATTCTCCTCGCCGATGTAGTCCTGCAAGGCATACATGACCAGGCCGCCCTTGTTGTAATGAATGTATTGCTATTGGCTTCCACGTACATCAGCGGTACTTCGCGCAAGCCTTCGCGCCCGCGTCCGCGCAGGTAACGATCCAATTCATAACGCAGAAATTTTCGCATCCCGTCCGGACCACATTCCTTTTTCATCACCATCAAACCGGTGTATTCGGCCATGGTCTCAATCATCATCGCCGCGCCGACCACATTGGCCCCGCCCACTTGATGCCCCCACCACTGGTGACCGGTTTCGTGCGCCGTCACAAAGTAGTTGAAGTCAATATCACTTTTGCTGCCGTCCATCATAAAGCCGATGGCTTCGGAATAGGGAATTGTGTTGGGAAAGGCTTCGGCAAAAACGTCATAGCCCGGAAATTCGATAATCCTGAACTGCCGGAATTGATACGGGCTGAAGTTGCGCGAGCAATAATCCAGCGCCAATTTGCACGCCGCAATCATGGCCGGGACGTTTGTGCCGTGGGCCGGGTGATAGTAGACTTCGATGGAAACGTCGGTTACGGACGAATCTTGCGAAGGCTGCGTTTGTAGGGAATCGGCGCTATCCGGCAAAACTTCGGCAAGGTTAACTGCCGGCGGCGTCCATTTGTCTTTTGCAACCGCATAACGGGCGGACAAGTAGGAAAAGTAAAACCAAACCGGCGCATCCATCTTGTAATGGAAAAATTTCCGCCCGTTTTCTGCCCATTCTTTTTCTAAATAACCGGGGGCGATGGCGATTTGATCGGCTTCGGTGCTAACCGTCGTTTTGTAGCGAATCAGAGCGGCGTCCGGCAGGAATAATCCCAAATGGTTCAGACCAAATTGGTCATTCAACGGAAAGCTGCGCTGCAACGGCGGCAAGCCGAGTTGCTTGCGCTTGTTTCGATCCTGCAACTCCAAATCCGGCCGATAGCCGATGTGCGGAAAATAGGTGTCGCTGTGCAAAAACGTGCCGTTGTAGACGATCTTGAAATTCTGCGGATCGTTGACAAACCCTTTCGGCTCATACGACAGTTCAAAGTGAAGCCGCAGCGAATCACCCGGGGTCAGCGCCGGCGATAATTGATAAATATAGTAACCGTTGTCTTTATCCGCAGTCGTTTGTTGGCCGGTCGGAATGTCGGCTTTTTGGATGATCAATTGCCGGTTAAACGTGATATGGAGCCGGTCGAGCGGTGCGGCGGTTTTGTTTTGGACAATATAATCCGTACGGATGCGAAAGTTTCGTATTTCCGGGTACAAATCTACATCGGCAGAGATGGCAGTGACGGTCGGCATGGCCAGTTTTTCGTATTGCTTGTATTTTTGCTCGAATTCAGCCTGCTGCCGTTCCAAATCTTTGGCGGTGATATAGGAATTGAGCACGACGGTGTTGTAGTAGATAAAACCGGCGACTCCGGCGCTTCCGATCGCTGCCGACAGCATGGCTACCGTCAGCCCGGCGCTCAGCCGGCCCCGGGCGATTTTCAGGCGATTTTTCCAATCCGTTTCCGTGCCGCGCGGCCACAGCAAATAGCACAATCCCAACAGCGCCATTGACGCCAAACCCCAACAAGCGTGATACCACAAAGCCGGTTCGACAAAATGGCCAAAGCCGTTCAGCTCGGAGTACTTGGCATCCGGCGCATAGCCGAAATAGAATAATCTGTGCTCCAAACCCAGGCCCTGCAAGATGAACAGACCGATAAATTCCAGGGTCATGGCCAACATGCCCACATAACGATTGTTGAATAAAATCTGAAAAAACAGGGCCAGAATCGTCAACCAAATAAAGCCCAGGTAGGATTGATTAAAGGTCTGGAGGATAAAAATACCCTTGAAGTAAACCAGTGGCTCGATGCGGGTGTAACCGGCCGTGAGCTGAATGCCGATCAGCAAAGCGACATAAATCAAGATCATGGTCAACAAGACCAGACACAGCGCGGCAAATTTTGCCAGCAACGGCAGCCAGGTGGATATGGGCAGGGCATCGTGCACGGACGCTAATTTGACGGATCGCTCGCGCCAGACGATTTCCCCGGCGTAAAAAATTAACACGATCATGACAAAAAGCAGACCCATCCCCTGATAAGCATCCATCATCAGCCCGGTATGCGGGAAGATCGGCGCGCCATAAATGCCGGAGCGGAAATTGGCCGCCGAAAGCACGCCAAGGCCACTGATAATCATAATCGCCCAAAAGGGCAGGCTTTTCAACACGCGCAGGGTTTCCAGCCGTGTTTCTGACACAAGCTGATACACCCGGGTTGAGGATGAAAACCGCCCGGCAATAACTGGATAGGATTGCGGCGTGATCGGCTGGCCGGTTGATTCCGTTTCCCCGGCGGCTTTACGGGGCGTTCGGACGGCCTTTTCCGAAAAATCAAACTTGCGATAGGCATAGGCCAGCAGCAGGCACGGCAAAATGATCCAGATCAGGCGATTCAGCCACAGGTCGGGGCTGTCCGGCAGCGTCAGGGTGTTGCGCTCGATGACCGTCCAATATTTGGTGGCAATGCCGTATGTGGAAATGGCAAAGGGATCAACTAAATTGGCTATTTTCTCAAAGGCCAGGTTGGCCTGCCGGCGTAGCATGAAGGACATGAAAAAACCGGCGAAAAAAACCACATGGCCAATAATCGTATACAACATGCTGCGCGTCAGCAGAACGATGGAAAAGGAGATGGCCCCGGTGATCAGCACCGACGGCAGGGCAAACATGAATAAGCCGACGGCAAAGGGCGTCCAACTAAACGGCCCCAGGCGTTCCGGGTCAAGCGACGTGGTCAGGCTGCCCACCAGGACAGCAGCGGTAATAACCACATAAACGGCTAAGACGATCAGCAGCGAACCGGCGAAGCGACCGCCCAGGTAGTCGCGTTTTTTAAGCGGCGTGGTGAAGAAGAGCGCGGCGGCGTTGGATTCAAAATCGCGGTGAATGGCCGGGGCGACGATGGCCATTGTAATCAGCACGCTGAACAGACTCATGTTTAGAATGAGCTGCACGATCAGCGAGGGCGCATTGAGCAAAATATTGCCGCTTTTGTTGATGATGCCGACGTTTTCGCTGACCATGGCGCCGTAGGCCAACATGCCAAAAATGATGGCGTAGATGTAGAAGGCCGGTTGCTTCAGTTGAAATTTTAATTCAAACCATAAAATGTGCCAGAACATGACAACTCCCTATGTTACTCCGTTCCAAGCGTCAATTTGAGCATTTTAAACCCTAAGGGTTTGTCTTTTAACCCTTAGGGTTTGGCCCGGTCATTGGAAAACCCTAAGGGTTGAAAAGAAAACCCTTAGGGTGAATGACAACATGCTGAATTTGTCACTTGGAAAGGAGTAGGTCAAGAATTAGAATTAAGTGATGCCGTTTAAACACCCTTTCCCGTTTCCTCGACGCGCTTCGTGTTATCCTCCGGCTGGCGGTCAATCAGCTTGTTGAATGGGTCAATCCCGGCGTTCGTCGGCTGTTCGTCCACTGTGATTTCCAGCGTCGTGGTCGGCGCGGTGATTTTGTGCCGCTGCAGATAAAGGGTTTTCTCGGTATCGCCGTCTTTGCGGAAGATGCCGATGTCGATGTAGTCGGCCAGTGGGATGGGTGTTTCCACGCCCAGGCTGTCGGCGCGCAGTTTTTGGGCTTCCACTTCCAGCTTGACCAGATATTGGCCGGTATTCAGTTTGGTGTACGTGGCGCTCTTGGTTTTATTGTCATACAGCGTGATCGTCTCAAACAGATCGGTCAGCACATATTGCAGCGAGTCCGGTGTGACAGCGCGGATAAAGTTAAGAAAAACCGGCGGCGTGCTATATGGCGGCGATTGATAAGCCACGGAGTCAATGTACGCGGCCAGGGCGCGGTTAAGATTAGCTTCGCCGATGTAGTCCTGCAAGGCATACATCACCAGTCCGCCTTTGTTGTAATGAATGTAGGGCTGGTTCTCTACCGACAGCAACGGGACTTCGCGCAGACCCTCGCGGCTGCGGCCTCTTAAATAACCTTCCAATTCCTGGCGCAGAAATTTTTTGATCTGCTCCGGACGAAGCTCCTGCTTCATCACCATCAAACCGGTATACTCGGCCAGAGATTCGATGACCATTGTCCAGCCCCTCACATTGGCACACATGACCTGATGCCCCCACCATTGATGGCCAACCTCATGAGCCGTTATCTGCATGACCACGTCCACATCCTTATCGGCCTGCTTCATAATAAAACCGGCGCCTTCCGAGTAGGGAATTGTATTGGGGAAAGCTTCGGCAAAGTTGCGGTAGTTGGGAAATTCGATAATTCGGAATTGCCGGTATTGATACGGGCTGAAATTGGCCGCGCAGTAGGCCAACGCTTTTTGCGCCCCGCTGATCATCCGGGCCACGTTGTAGGCATGGTTGGCGTGATAATACACCTCAATGGGGACTTCAACGCCTTCCGGCGAGGTCCACTTGTCGCGCTGAACGGTGTAGCGGCCCGACATATAGGCAAAGTAGAACCAGATCGGCGCGTCCATCTTGTAATGGTAGTAATGCCGTGCCTGCCCTGAGCCTGTCGAAGGGTCCGTCCATTCTTTTTCCAGATAGCCCGGGGCAATCGCAATCTGGTCAGAGCTGGTGCTGACCGTCGTTTCGTAGCGAATCCGGGAGGCATCGGGCAAGCCATCCGACACTTGATTCAAAGCGATGGAGTCGGTTAAGGCCGCTACCCGCTCCGGCGGGGGCAGGTTATACATTTTGCGCTTGTTTTTGTCGGTCAATTCCCAATCCGGACGATAGCCGATATGCGGAAAATGATCGTTGCTGTGGACAAACATGCCATTTTCCACAAAGCTGGTGTTTTGCAAGCCCTCTTTAAAGCCGCGCGGCTCATAGCCAAAGTCAAATGATAATTGCAGCGAATCGCCCGGCGCCAACACCGGTGACAGCCGATAGATAAAATAGCCCTGCGTTTTATCATCCGTCTCAAGTTGGCCGGTCGGAACCTCCATTTTTTTCAGAGTCATGATCGGGTTGAGGTTGAGATGCAGTTGATCCTGCGGCAGAGCGGTCTTATTTTGCACGGTATAAACCGCGTGAACAAGAACCTGCCGCTCGTGCGGAAAAATGTCCACATTGGCTTGAACGGCAGTTATGGTCGGCATGGGCAGGGTGCGGTATTGCTTATATTTCTGCTCAAATTCAGCCTGCCGCCGCTCCTGCTCCGTCGGGCTGCGAAATGTGTTGAGAATATTGGTATTGTAATAAATGTAACCGGCGCTACCGGCGCCGGCGAATGTGGCCAGCAACAAGGTCAGGATGACCCCGCCGCTTAAACGGGCCCGGGCAATGTGGAAACGATTTTTCCATTGCACTTCCACACCGCGTGGCCATAGTAAATAGGCTGCGCTCAAAAGCAGCAGCGATAGCGAAAGCCAAAACCCCGTATACCACAAGCCCGGCGTGGCAAAATGGCCAAAACCGTTCATATCGGAATAAGGAATATTGGGCATTACCCCAAAATTAAACAAATCATGCGTCAACCCCAACCCTTCCAGAATCGGGCCGTCGAATAGCAGCAATACCGTGATCAAAAAGCCGACATACTTATTGTTGAAAAATATCTGGAAGAAAAACGCAGCCGCGCACATGCAGAGATAACCCAGAAAAGAGATGTTATAGGGGGCAAGCACAAACATGGATATAAGATAGACGGGCAGTTCAAGGTGGGTGTAGCCCTGGCTTAGTTGATAAATGATCGCAATGAATATATAGAACACCGTCATCGCGGCCAGCGCCAGACCCAGAGCCGTAAACTTGGCGGCCATCGGCAGCCAGGTCGGCATGGGCAGGGCATCATAAACCTGGGCCAAGCGAAGGGAGCGTTCGCGCCAGATACAATCACCACTGTAAAAAATCACCGCAATTTCCGTAAAAATAATCGCGATACTGATCAGTTGCCCTACAATGGAACCCGTCGTCGGATACAACGATACGCCCATCATCCCGGAAAAAACCGACAGCGCGGCCAGCGTCATCACTGCGCTAATCAGCAGCATGGCCAGAAACGGCAGGCTTTTCATCACCCGCAGGGTTTCCTGGCGCGTTTCCGCCAGATATTGACTAAAACCGGTCGCGTTGGAGAATTGCTGATGAACTTCCGGCAAGGCGCGCCGCGTGGGGATTACGGTCTCTCCCGTTGTGACAAGCAAAGCTTTTTTGCCCTGCGCCTGCGTGGTCTTTTCAGAAAAATCAAAGCGATTATAGGCGTAGGCCAGAATCAGCAGCGGCACAGTCAGCCAGATCATGCGGTTAAGCAGCAAATCCGGACTATCGGGCCAGAGCAGGGTATTGCGTTCGACTACCGTCCAGTATTTGGTGGCGATGGAATAGGAAACGCTGCCGAAAGGATCGGCCAAACTGGCCAGCTTAGCCATGGCCAGATTTGATCTCATGCCAAAAGCCACAAAAAAACTGCCAAAAAAAACGCAATGACCGATAATCGTGGCCGCCATGCTGCGCGTCAGCAAAATAACGCTGAAAGAGATTGCGCCGGTGAGCAATACCGCCGGCGCGGCAAACACAAAATAGCTGACCAGATACGGGATCAGACTAAACGGCCCCATACGCTCCGGATCCAGCGTGGTCGTCAGGCCGCCATACAGAATCGCGCCCACAATCAGCGCATAAGCCGCCAACGAGGCGATGAGCGAGCCGACAAAGCGTCCGCCCACATAATCGCGTTTTTTCAAAGGCATGGTAAACAGAATGCCGGTCATATTGGATTCAAAATCCCGGTTAATGGCCGGGACCATCAACGCCGTGGTGACCAGGGCGCTCAATACGCAGAACATCAACGTCAGCCGTATAATCATGGATGGCGCGTTGAGGATCATGTTGCCTGTTTTGGGACCGGCCAGGTTCACATTTTCGCTGACCATGCTGCCATAGGCCAGCAAACCGAAAATGACCACATAAATATAAAAGGCCGGTTGCTTGAGCTGATTTTTCAGTTCAAACCAGGTGATTGCTCCGAACATTAAATCCCCCTTTATTGGCGATCGTTTTTAAGGTTTAGGGCGGTAAAATAGACATCTTCCAAATCCGGCTCAAAAGCGTCAAAACCATTGCCCGGCGCAGATTCGCTAAAGGCGTGAATAACCGGTTTGCCGCCAACCAGTCGGGTGGAAATCACCCGAAATTTCTTTTTATGATCATCCAGCGTATTTTTATCAATCACCTTTTTCCAGATTTTGCCGCGCAGGTTGGCGATGGCCTGCTGCGGCGTGCCGGTCTGCAGCACTTCGCCTTTGGAAATGATGGCCATTTGATGGCACAAATCGCTCACGTCCTCGACAATGTGGGTGGACAGAATGACGACGATGTTCTCGCCGATTTCGCTGAGCAGGTTGTGGAAACGGTTGCGCTCTTCGGGATCGAGGCCGGCGGTTGGTTCATCCACGATAATCAATTTGGGGTTGCCGAGCAGGGCCTGGGCAATGCCGAAGCGCTGCTTCATGCCGCCGGAATAGCCGCCCAGATTCTTCTTGCGATGGTCATACAGATTCGTTTGCTGCAGTAGCGCTTCCACGATATTTTTTCGCTCGGTCTTGTTGGTAATGCCTTTAAGCACGGCAAAGTGATCCAGCAGTGTTTCGGCGGAAACCTTGGGATAGACGCCGAATTCTTGCGGCAGATAGCCTAACAAGCGACGGACATCGTCCTTTTGTTTCAGCACATCGATGTTGCCCAGGGAAACCTGACCGGTATCAGCCTCTTGCAACGTGGCTAATGTGCGCATCAGGCTGGATTTGCCCGCGCCGTTGGGGCCAAGCAGACCGAACATACCGGTCGGAATAGCCAGATTAACATTTTTCAGAGCTTGGACGCCGTTGGCGTACGTTTTGGAGAGGTTTTGAATCCGCAGTTCCATAGGGCTTCCTTTGAGTGAAAGTAAGAAGACGTGTTGAGATGTAAACGTGTGAGCGCAATATAACGAGAGTTTTGGGGGAAAAGTTGCAATAAAAAGTAATTACTCTGAAAATGTACCGCTTGCTTGGAGCATCCAGAAAATCACCTGAGAAAGCATGTTTTTTCAGTGCATTTTTCTGAATTTTTTAATTGTACGGCCATCGCGGACATCAGGGAAAGGTCCGGCGTTCAGAAAAAGATTGAATTTCCGGCGGAACTCTATATTTTCTGCTTGTGACTTCTAATCTGAATTAGTCACAAGTCTTAATGCAAACGTCGCAATTGGCGCTAAAGACGCAAGTTACGAGTTTATACTCCTTTCTAAGCGGTAAATTTTGGATTTGAAGCACTGCCATTCCGGAGGAATCTTCCCGAAAGTTAGCGCCATTGCAAAATTTCAAGAAGATTCCCGCTGAATGACACCATGCCAAATTCGTCGCTTGGAACGGAGTATCTGAAAAATGGATTATCCATTCAAAATAGGAGTTTCCCATGCTAAAAAAATCTGTTCTTATTTCCATTTTAGCGCTTACCCTCTACTCCTGCTCCACCCCGCCGCCAAAGCAAGAAGCAACCCCGCTGGTCAAAGGCCAACCTATTCAACAGGAAATGAAAGGCGGCGATGTCTACAATTATCAACTGAATATGGAACAGGGCCAGTTTGCCTATGTTGTCGTCCTGCAGAAAGGCATTGATGTGGTCGTTACGGCCTACAAACCCGACGGCGAAAAGGCGCAGGAAGTGGACAGCCCCAACGGCGCCAGCGGCCCGGAACCGGTCAAGCTTGCTGCTGATGCCGCCGGTCTGTATCGCATCGAGGTCAAATCACTGGAAGCAAACGCTGACGCCGGGCAATATGAAGTTGCGCTGAAAACGCTTTTTACCGCGGAAGAGTATGCCCAGCATAATGTTACCTTAGACCCGAAAGTTCGCCTGGAAACCTACGGCGCGTTTCAAATAGCTCCGGATCGGTTGGTTTTTACCGGCGCGACTTCCCCGGACTTTAACGGCGTTCAATCCGTGAGCTATATGGATAGTAAAACGCGGCGTTTTAGCCTCCTGTATCCATTGGCCGACGGTTCGTTTTATGGCACAAAAGCGATTTTCGAGCCATACGATGAAGATGTCCGGGTGTGGTTTGTACGGGATTCTACCCAGGCGATTACCGGCCTGGACTGGCAGGAAACCGGGCAGGAAAAGACTCATGCTCCGCGCGTTTTCCCAAATCGCCGGGAAGACGTTTCCTTTCAAAACGGCGATGTGACGTTGAAAGGCAATTTGATTATGCCGGATGGCCCCGGGCCGCATCCAATGGTTGTTTGTGTGCATGGCTCCGGACCCGGCGAGCGTCATTGGGGGCCGTTTGCCAGCTATTTTCTGCAATTTGGTATGGGCGTTTTGTCGTTCGATAAACGCGGCGCCGGCGAATCAACCGGCGATTGGCAAAAAGCCGGCTTTGACGATCTGGCCAACGATATTTTAGCCGGCGTGGCCTACCTGAAGACTCGTCCGGATGTGGATGCGACGCAAATCGGCCTGTTCGGCATCAGCCAGGGCGGTTGGGTCGGCGCGCTGACCGCTTCAAAGTCCGACGATATCAAGTTCCTGATCATTAATACGGGTTCGGGTGTGCCGGTCTACGAAAATATGGTGCACGAAACGGAAAGCATTCTTCGCTCTTCAGGGATTGCAGAGGAACAGATTCAAGAATGGCGCGCTTTTTCGCTCAAAGTTGGGAAAATGGTCAGCGACGGCCAATCGCCGGAAACCATCGGTGCAGAATTTAAGCCGATGAAGGATAAATCCTGGATCAAGTGGGTCAATATGGCCGCCTGGCCGCCCGATCATTATATGTGGAATTGGATGAAGCTGAACGGCAACATGGACACCGGCGTGATTCTGGAAAAAGTCAAATGTCCGGTGTTGTGGTTTCTGGGCGACCGGGATTCGCAAGTGCCGACCAAAGACAGCGAGCCGCGACTGAATGCGGCCCTGGCCAAAGGCGGCAACCCGGATTACACGGTCAAAGCGCTGTCCCCGGCGGCCCATGTTCTGTTTGAGGCGGTTGCTACCGGCTTTATGTCGGAAACGATGACGTCGGCGAATAAGTTTGTGTCCGGCTATTGGGATACCAAGACGGAATGGTTGAAAAAGCATATTAAGCCACATTAGCATTGGGGCCAATTTGGCTTTAGGCTTTCGGGAAGTGGAAAGACTTGTGTGCTTTCTTAAGCCCATCGCTGCATAAATCAAAACCCGGCCCGGCGGCAAAACTCCGCGGCCGGAAGAACTTCAAACGGCAAATCGGGCGTTTCCTGCAAAAAGTGACGATTTTCCGAAATCAGCAAAGCCACCCGTTGCCAATCGCAAAAGGCGGCGATGCGGATGTCGCCTTTTTTCAAACCTAACTGGCGATACTTTGCCATGTGTGAAAGCGGGGGAATTTCATAGCGAACTTCAAAGGATGGCAAGGCGCGGACATAGCCGTAAAAACGCCTCATTTCATCAACCGAAACATTGCGGCGAACTTCGCTGATGACTTCCGGCGCAATTTTGACATCGAACTGATCCAGACGCTGCAAAACACGCACGGCGGCCGGTACCGTTGCTTTCAGACCAAAAATAAGGACATTCGTATCCAAGCTGATAATTGTTTGAGAGGAAATCATTATTTATGGCGCTCCCATTCCTGGCGCAGCTTGTCCAATTCGGCCTGCCATTCCGCATCGCTTACGGCATCCCATTCATCACGTTGCCGGCGCAATTCGGCCAAAATTTCCTCTTGAGTCATACCGTTAAAAGGATTATCTTTGGCGTAAGATTCCTGCAGAAGGCGCAGATGCTTGAGATACGCTTTCTCGCCGGCGGTTTTGACCCGGCGTGGTTTGGCAATCGTCAGTTTGACGGTCATGCCTTTTTTGAGCGCGACGTTTTCAAACGTGACGCGCCCGTCTTCGAGAATAGGGATTTCGTAAGCATAAGTCATGTCGACCTCCATGAAATAAGGTATAATGAGCGGCGATTTCTCTTTCGCTTCAAGATACAAAAAGGTTTTAAGTCGGGCAAGTTCTATTCTGCAATAAGTTTTGCGCAGAACCACAAGCCTGAATCATGCAGCGTATATCACACAAAATCTTGAAAAATTGTGCAAGGTATTCATAAAAAAAGAAAGGAAGGGATTCTATTCAAGGGAGGAAGTTTCAAATCGTAAACTTTAATTCGCAATTCTTAACTTAACGGTCTATGGGGGACATTTATGCTACGCAAAATCTTCGTATTTTCCGCATTGCTGTTTATTCTTACCGCATCTGTCGCTGCGGCTCAGGAAGGCTTGGCCTACATGGTCACCTTCGGCAAGGAATGCCCGACCAACTGGGGCGATGACAACTTCAATCAAGTCGTTTATGTGGCGGTGCCCAAAGACGCCGCGCCGTTTTATCTATGGATTTTCGATCCCGATTGCGCCGGCGCAATCGACGAAATTAACAAGACCTGGAACACCAGCACCAAATTTGCTTTCTATGGCGGTCCGCAAGCCTTTACCCATCCCGAAGCCAAAGGCGCCAACCCCGGCGCGGCGCTGACCAGCGGTAAACTGCTCAAGGAGCAGACCTTCAGCAACGAAACCGCTACCGACGACAATTGGGTCGCCTGGGGCCCGTTTGAAACGAGCCAGGGCGAAACGGTCGGCGATCTAACCTTTTTCAAAATTTCAATTACCGGCGAGTCCGGCGATGACGGCAACTTATACGATTTTCTGGTCAGTTCGTCCGGCACGACCCGCGCCAAGTTGGAAGGCTCGCGCTATTTTGCCTATGCCGTCGGCTTTCGTCTGCCGCAGACCATCGCCCGCGTCGTGCGCATGAACCTGATTCCCGACGCCGCGGTCAATCAAATCACCGTCCACAACTTTGACGGCGACAACCAAGCCGGCATCTCGCTGAACAGCCCCAGCGGCAATGTCATTCCGGTGCAGGTTTCGGCCAACGACTCGTGGAGTCAAACCAGCGCCCCGTTGAGCGGCGATCAAGCCGGATTGTGGTCGGTTGATCTGGCCAAACCGGCCAAAGGCAACAACGACATCGTTTTTCATATCGAAGGCGCCAGCGTCGATTTGCCGCTGACCACCGCCCCGATCAAACCGAAGATGGAAAAAGTCGCCGCCACCCGCTCCGGCTGCAACAAAGTCATGTTCGACGCCTCCAAAACGACCGATCCCAATTCCGGCGACAAGCTGACCTACGAGTGGGATTTTGGCGACGGGCAAAAAGGCACAGGCATCACCATAGAACACACTTACGCCAAACCGGGCAGCTATCCGATCACCCTGACTGTGCGCGACAATTCCGGCACGATTTGCGCCGTTTCCAACGACATGGCCAACGTGGTCGTCAACGACCCGCCGGTGGCTGATGCCGGTGTGGACATCAAAAACTGTCCCAACGTGGACTTGACTTTTGACGGCAGCCGCTCCTTCGACCGCGACGGCAAAATCACCGAGTACAACTGGAATTTTGGCGACGGCACGACCGGAACCGGCCCCAAGCCGACCCACAAGTACGCCAAACCCGGCACGTATCAAGTCAAGCTGACGGTCAAGGACGATTCCGGCACGGAATGCAACACGGCCAGCGACGAAATGACGGTCGTGCTCAACGCCCCGCCGGTGGCTGACGCCGGCCCGGATCAATCCATCCTCGGCACGACGACCATCCTCTATGATGGTTGCAAATCCAATGATCCCGACGCCGATAAAACCATGCCCGGCGATCCGCTGGTCTACACCTGGGATTTCGGTGACGGCACGCCGCCGGTCGTTTCCGGCTGCAAACCCGTTCATACCTACGCCAAACCCGGCAAATACACCGTGAAGCTGACAGTCAAAGACCGTTCCGGCACGGACTGCGATACCGATACCGACGAAATGATCGTCATCATTAACTTTGCGCCGGTAGCCAACGCCGGCGACGACAAACTCGGCTGCGCCAACGAAGCCTTCACTTTTGACGCTTCCAAATCGACCGATACCGACGGCAAAGTGGCCAAGTTCACCTGGGATTTTGGCGACGGCGAAACGGGCGCCGGCGCATCCGTCAGTCACAAATATGCCAAGCCCGGCATTTACAGCGTTACACTGGTGATTGAAGACGACGCGGCCACGACCAACAGCAAGGCCGTTGACGGTCTGACTGTGACGGTCAATGCCGCGCCGGTCGCCGTGGCCGGTAAGGACGAAATCGGCTGCGTCAACGAAGATATTCAGTTTGACGGCACCAAGAGCTACGATCCAGACGGCCAAATCGCCTCGTACAAATGGGATTTTGGCGACGGCACAACCGCCGCGACCGCCAAGCCGACGCACAAATTTGCCAAGCCCGGCAAGTTTACGGTCAAACTGACCGTGACCGACAATTCCGGCACCACCTGCGGCACGGCCAGCGATGAACTGATCGTCACCATCAACCAGCCGCCGGTGGCCAATGCCGGCAAAGATGTGCTGACCTGCGAACCGGGCCTGACCTTTAATGGCGAAGCTTCCACCGACGCCGACGGCAAAGTCGTCCAATACATGTGGGATTTTGGCGACGGCGGCAAAGGCTCCGGCCAAATCGTCTCGCACGTTTACGCCAAACCCGGCACGTACAAAGTCACGCTGACGGTCAAGGACGATTCCGGCACCAAATGCGACACCGACACCGACGATATGCAAGTGGTCATCAACGCCGTGCCGGTGGCCAAAGCCGCGGTTTCCGCCAAAGAGCGCGTGTGGGTCTGCGCCGACGACAAGCTGGATTTTGACGGCAGCGCCTCGATGGATCCGGACGGCTCAATCACCGCCCACGAGTGGGATTTTGGCGACGGCACGCCGGCGGCCAAAGGCGCGAAAGTCACCCACGCCTACGCCAAGCCCGGCAACTACATCGCCCGCCTGACCGTGACCGACAACTCCGGCACCAAGTGCGACAAGGGTTATGACGAAGTCTTCATCAAAATCAACGCCCGGCCGGTGGCCGAAGCCGGCCCCAACACCAACGGCTGCATCAGCGAGGCCATTCAGTTCAACGGCAACATGTCCAACGACCCAGACGGCAAAATCACCAAATACGCCTGGGATTTTGGCGATGGCGGCAAGTCCGACCAGATGAGCCCGACCCATCCGTACGCCAAGCCGGGCAAATACACGGTTAAGTTGACCGTCACCGACGATTCGCCCACGGCCTGTAACACCCATTCGGACGAAATGACCGTTGTCATCAACGATCCGCCGGTGGCCGAGGCCGGGCCGGATGTCACCACCTGCAACACGACCTTGAATTTTGACGGCAGCGGCTCCAAGGACCCGGACGGCGGCTCGCTGGATTACGCCTGGGATTTTGGCGACGGCGGCAAGGCCGAAGGCATCCGCCCGACCCACACCTACGCCAAAGCCGGCACATACAAAGTCGTGCTGATTGTGCGCGATGAAACCGGCACCAAGTGCAGCAGCGACAGCGACAGCCTGCGCGTTTTCATCAACCTGCCGCCGACGGCCAAAGCCGGCGACGACCAAAAAGTCTGCCTCGGCGAAGCCGTGTCTTTTGACGGCTCGACCTCGGCCGACCCGGAAAAAGGCGCGTTGACCTACGGTTGGGATTTTGGCGACCCTTCGACAAGCTCAGGGCCGGCGGCGACCGGGGCCAAAGCCACGCACGACTATAAAAAGGCCGGCATCTACAAAGTCGTTTTGACGGCAACCGACGACTCCAAAACAAGCTGCAATTTTGATAAGGACGAAATGACCGTCACCGTCTACGAGAAGCCGACCGCCAACGCCGGCGAGGATACCAAAGGCTGCGTCAACGATGTCATTACCTTTGACGGCTCCAAGTCCGGCGATCCTGACGGCTTGCTGAGCGCGTATGCCTGGGACTTTGGCGACGGCGCGACCGGCGAAGGCATGGTGGCCACGCACATCTACACCAAAGCGGGCCGCTACGAAGCCAAGCTGACCGTGACCGACAATTCCGGCATGAAATGCAACACGGCGGTCGATACGCGCGTCGTCACCATCAACCAGCCGCCGGCCGCCAACGCCGGTGAAAAACGCATGGTCTGCGCCGACGAAGCCGTAGCTTTTGACGGCCTCAAGTCCAGCGACGCCGACGGCAAGATTACGGCTTACACCTGGGATTTTGGCGGCGTCACGGCCAAAGAAGTCAAGGCCACGCACAGCTACAAAAAACCCGGCGTCTACGAAGCCTCGCTGACGGTCAAGGACGATTCCGGTTTGTCCTGCGATATGGGCAGCTCGGCGGTCACGATTGTGGTCAACGATCCGCCCTCGGCCAACGCCGGTTCTGACCAATTCTCCTGCGTCCTGCAGGACGTGATGTTCGACGGCACGGCCTCGTTTGATCGCGACGGCAAGATCACGGCCTATGCCTGGGACTTTGGCGACGGCACGAAGGGCGAAGGGGCCAAGCCGACCCATAAGTACGCCAAAGCCGGCGCCTACGACGTGACCCTGACCGTCACCGACGATTCCGGCACGAAATGCAACACGCATGTCGACAAAATGCGTGTCGTCATCAAAGAACCGCCGGTCGCCGAAGCCGGCCCGGAGCAGATGATTGCCTGCAACGGCTGCGCCACCGACGAAGTGCTGTTTGACGCTTCCGGCTCCAAAGACCCGGACGGCGACGGCCTGACCTTTGCCTGGGACTTTGGCGACGGCAGCAAGGCCGACGGCATCCGCGTCACCCACGCCTACAAGGCCCCCGGCCAATACACCGTAACCCTGACCGTCACCGACGACTCCGGCCTGAAATGCAACCAGGACACGGACACGATCAAGGTGCACGTCAACAAAGCGCCCGATCCGGTGATTCAGATGGGGAGTAAGTAACCTGAGCAAAAACCCTAAGGGTCTTTCTTTTGACCCTTAGGGTTTTTAGCCTTGCTGAATGAATAAAAAAGCCCGTCGGATGAATATCCGGCGGGCTTTTGCTTTGGGCGCGAACTTACTGCTTGATGAGCTTGGAGAAATTGGATACTTTTTTACTTGCCGGGCGGTTATTTTTTTGGCATGATCTTACATCGTTTTGGATACATAACATTTTTCAGACGCAAAGGAATCGCCTCATGTCAGCGGTTGGACAAGGCCCTGTCCACAAAAGGCAATCCGCACTTAAATACGCTGGATTTGGTATTTGTTGAAATCATACCCTGCTGACGTTATTATAAACCGAATAATCAAAATCAATAGAAAAGTCATTTTGAAAGAATGTAGCGAGTCGAAAAATGCCGGTTTTTTTGCGTGTTCGTGGATATAAATTCTGGTTTTATGAAGCCGATTTAGTTGAACCAATTCATGTGCCCTGGCAGGGCGAGGCGTTCGGCTGGTCGGCAGAATATTCTCCGAAACACCCGGAACCGCCGTTGGGTTCCCTGATGACCTTTACCCCTGCCGATTTTTGCATTGGCAAAAGCGACATCTGGTTCTTCTCGCTGATGTGGGAGCACGGACGGAACGCGGTGCCGGTGGAGTTTGGGGATGAGTGGAATAGAGTGGGGAACTTTGGATGAACTGCGCCAAAATCTGCAGGAAGTCCTGGAACTGTGTTTTGGAAGAGTTGCGCGATGAGTTACGAACCTTGCCCAGTTTTATCGGCCTGCAACAAATTGAGGTCGCGGCGTGAGCAAATTGCCCATTAGTGGATTATCGAACAATGAAAAAGCTCTTGCTGCATTTGGGCTTTCAGACGGACAGTTTGGATACAAAATTGCATTTTCCGCTTGACTTCTTTTTGTAAGTTAGATTATTATGAAATAAGATAGCTAATGGCTCATTTGCTTTTGATTTCGTATCGCGCATGAAGTGAAATTGCATCTTTCAAAGAGGTAATATATGAAAATATCTTCGTTTGAATACAAGGATTATACTGTAAATTGGGTACTTGAACCAATTCAATTTAAAGCTCTTACATTAATTGTTGGTGCCTCTGGTGTAGGAAAAACAATGATCTTGAAGGCAATTTTAGATTTGAAAAGAATTACACAGGGTAAAGCACTAAAAGGAGTAGCATGGTGTATTCATTTCACAACACAAGATAAAAGTGCTTTCGTGTGGTCAGGGGAGTTTGAAAATAAAGGACTTTCAAACAAATCTATTTTTGGATTTTCTCCAGACGAAGACGAAGATGAAAAAGATAAGCCTTACATTTTGTATGAAAAGCTATACATAAATGATATTCTTATAATTGATAGAAACACTGATGGTATTCTATTTAACGGCGTGAAAACTGTTAAATTGTCTAATAAAGAAAGTGTTATTAATCTGTTAAAAGAAGAAGATCAGATTAAACGTGTGCATGAAGAATTTGGAAAAATTCTATTTGATGATGGAACGCGAGAGGGACATGATGTGAATCTATTTTTTGAGGGAAAGGCAAAATTGAAAAAATATTCTGATATAGAAAGTATTCGAAATAGCTCTGAAAATTTGCATGCCAAATTATATTTGGCGTACAACAATGCGAATAGTGAATTTGAACAAATCAAAAAGGCTTTCATGGATGTGTTTCCTTATATAGAGAACCTAAAAATGGAATCTTTAGACCTTAATGATGAAGAAGTGCCTAGCATTTTCAAAGAGACACCGTTTATACAAATTAAAGAGCAGGGCATTGCAAATTGGATTGATGAAAGAAAAATATCTTCCGGGATGAGGCGAACTTTAATGCGCATTGCAGAACTCTACTTATGCGCTGATGGGACGGTTATTTTGATAGATGAGTTTGAGAACAGTCTTGGAATTAACTGCATTGATGAAGTTACAAATAGCATTGTTTCTTATAAGCGAAATTTACAATTTGTGATGACAAGCCATCATCCTTATATAATAAACAATATTAACTCTGCGAATTGGAAAGTAGTCACAAGAAAGGCAGGTGTTGTGAAAAATTTTGATGCGAGTGCTCTTAACATTGGGAAATCAAAACACGAAGCTTTTACTCAGCTAATAAATCTTGACAAGTATTCTGATGGAGTTGAAGTATGAATTTGTATTGTCTTGTTGAAGGTAAGACTGAAAAGAAAGTCTTTCCTCAATGGTTTTCTTATCTGCTTCCAAGTCTTAAACTTGTGGAATCGGCCCAAGATGCAGAAAATAACAATTATTATCTGATTAGTGGGAAGGGATTCCCAAGCATTTTGGACAACCATTTGAGAGCCTCAATCAACGAAATAAATGAATACGGAAATTACGATGTATTTATGCTATGCTTAGACTCCGATGGTCTTCCTTTCCAGGAAAAAATAAGTCAGGTAGACACGTTTATGACAGAAAATGCTGTTCATCCAAAATGTGAAATGAAGATCATTATTCCAAACAAATGTGTAGAAACTTGGTTTATGGGAAATCGGAAAATTTTCACTCGCACACCGTCACCAAACTTTATAGAATTTGCAAAATTTTACAATGTTCACGATCAAAATCCAGAAGAAATGGAAAAACCAGACAGTTTTGAAGAAAGTTGCTCCCTCTATCATTATGAGTACTTGAAACACATGCTATTGGAAAAGAATATTCGATATACAAAAACACATCCGAATGAAGTAACCAAGCCACATTACATTGATCAACTTAAAGAACGTTTAAAAAAAACACCTATGCATTTGCAAACATTGTCAATGTTCTTTGATTTTTGCCAGTATTTGTCAGATAAAACGGAGCAGTGAAAATAAAATTTAACAATTATTTCGTTATAAGCAACTATAAAGCATATTTTTTAAATATTTCCCAAGCACGGCTGTATAAAGAAAGCGTCCCCCGCTTAGCCGCGCTCTTTGACAAATGTGAAGCAACCGTCCGCACCTATATTCATGCCTATTTTAACCGGTTTGAAACGGGATTACAGCCCGGGCGGGCCAGTCAAATTGAACTGGACCAAATCCCAGTGGGAAGACTTGTTGGCGCAAAGCCCGTCACAGTTTGAAAAACTCAAGACGGCCGCCCGGAATTGGACCCAACCGCTTTTGGTGACTTATTGGGCCGAATATTTACAGGTTAAGGTGACGCAGGCCGCCATTTCGATGACCCTCAAAAAGCAAGGCCTGCGCTTGAATCGGGGCAAACTCAAAGTCACCTCGCCCGACCCGCTCTATACGGTCAAGCGGGAACGGATCAAGGCTTTTAAAAAAAAAGCCGAAGATGGAATTTTGACCAGTCATGATGCCCCAGATGCGGACGTTGCGCTTCCGTCAAAACCGGCCAAACTCCATTTTTTTGATTCGACCGACCTCCATTGGTGTCCGGATGTCGGCTATAGTTATGTCCCGGCCGGCGGACAGCAGAAAATAGATTCGCCGGGGTTAAACAACCCTTGGCGGGCGTTGTTCGGCAGCCTAACCTATCCGACCGGCGAAGGATTCTATACCCTCCATGAACGCAAGCGTCATCAGGAAGTTGAGGCTCATTTGCAAAGATTAATTGACGGTGATCCCGACTCCTTCCATATCGTCATCATGGATAGCGCCTCAGCCCATACCACCCCGCAACTGGAGGCTTTTTGGGAAAAAAATAAAACCCAACTGAAACATGTTTTTCAGCCAACCTACAGCCCCCATCTCAACCTGATTGAAAGACTGTGGCGTTTCATGCGCCGCCAAATGACCCGTAATCAGTTTTATGAAAATCTGGAGGCGCTTTGCAAGTCCATTGTCGAATGGCTGGAAAAAGTCCCCTTTGCTCAGTTTTGCTCCCTGATGGGAATCAATGAAATTGACCTCGAATTTGTTTAGAAATTTCGTTTATAGTCACTTATGTAACAATTCTTTTAGTTTCAGTGCTGTTTCTAAGCTAAATCCCTTCACCTCCGCAATCGCCTCCAGCGACGCTTGGCGTACGCCATCCATCGAACCAAACGTCTTCAGCAATGCAAACTTCTTCGTCTGGCCAATGCCGGGGATTTTGTCCAGCGCCGATTCGGTGATGTGCTGTCCCCTCAAGGTGCGGTGATAGGTGGATGGCAAAGCGGTGATCCGTTGGTATTATCCTTCGCTGTGCTGATGACCGGGATTGCCCACACGAGGACTTCTGTTTTTGCTTGCCAATTTTATCGGTAATCCTATATTTTGATCAGGTTTTGTGCTATCGGGGTATCAACTGAGCAAATGAACTGCGCTTGTCACTTTAGGAATCCGCTGGAATGCTCGTCAAAATTTATCATGACGCGAATGGCCGCGAGCCGTTGACCGATTGGTTGGAACGACTGGATGAACCGGCACAATTGCGAATCGCCAAGCGAATCAGGTGATTGGAGACCGGTTTCTTCCGGCCGAAGTATTTCTATCGCTTTGGCTTTAAGTTTAAAATCGAGAGGAAACATGCCGATGGGAATATGAACGCCACGTCAAAGCCGCTGATTTGAGAAGATGATAAATGACAACGGATATATTGGAAAAAATACTTCTTGCTATCGAACAGAACCTGATGTTGATTTCAAAACATGCCGATAAGCGCATGAAAGAGCGCGGCTTTACGTTGCCGGAAATTATCAACGCGCGGACAACATTTGAAATCATCAAAGAATATGGCGATGACAAACCTTTCCCAAGCTATCTGATTTTGGGCAAAACCGTTTCGGGCCGTTTCTTTCATACGGTCATTGCCTATCCTCACTCTCGCGTACCAAATTGTCCGAAATTGGCTACGAAATTTGGCATAACTC
>CAYOLL010000015.1:0-60038 GCA_964404765.1 uncultured Gemmatimonadota bacterium
CGCTGACTGCCGATACCCAGCGCCGCACGCACGCCGATCAAAGCCAGACCGTGCAATCGGTAATTCGAACGATCCAGATACATATCCCGAAAAAGCGTGACCAATTGATCGATTACTTCGGAGGGCAAGCTGTCAAACTCGTCGATAAACAGAATAACCGGTCGGTCGAAAATCCCTTGCTCGATCGCAAAAAGATTAGCCCAATCTTTCCAGGCCTGAATCGGATAGGAGGGTTTCCGCTTAAACGCTCGCCAAAACAGGCCGGAGATCAGCTCGAAAAACTTTTCGGGGGCGTCATCCGGTTTCAGCGTAACTCCTTGCATCGACATCGTTCCCACAATGAATTGATCGCCGTAACCCCGCTCGATCTCGGCCTTGACCTGACGCATCAGCCAGGTCTTGCCGGTCTGACGCGGCGCCCAAATCGTAAAATAGTGGCCGCCTTTGTCAGGATTGTCAATCAACTGATCGGCGCAATGCCGAATTAAATCCCGCCGCGAAACGGCAAAATGCTCTTGGCTGTCCACCGGCCCGTAGGAATGAAATCGTCTCATCGTACTACCTCTTCAGATTGATCCGACGCGCGGTGATCGGTGGAAAAATCCCGTGGCTCGCAAACATTCGTCAGCCGGGTCACATTGGCATGGCCGCGGAAATAGTCCGCTAACCAGGCGCAACCTTGCTGTAAAAGCTCAGGCAAACCGCCCGTCGCCGGTTCAATGGGGTTCAACCGCCAGAAACGCACCGTCTTATCCCCGGATGCCGAGATGACGGTCTTGCCATCCGCGCCAAACGCCGCCTGAACCGGGCCGGTGTGTCCTTTTAGTGTGGCCAGTTTTTGACCGTCGCGCCGCCAGATCAGAACGGTTTTATCGTCGCCGGCGCTGGCCAGAAAGCTCCCGTCCGGCGACCAGCTTAGGCTATTAATATCGGCTTGATGACCGCGCAATGTTTTCTGCAATTGCGCGTCTGCTTCGGTTATGCGCCAGATTTGAACTTGCAAATCACTGTTGGCCGTGGCCAGCGTTTTGCCGTCGGCGCTGACGGCCAGTTCGGTAAACGAGGCATTTTGAGACACAATCAGCGTCTGCGGCTTGCCGTCGGCCAGATTCCAGCGGCGAACGGAACCATCCCAACCGGCGGAAATAAGCGCCGCATTACCGCTAAACCGCACCCGCATCGCATTGGCGGCCAGCGTCTGTTGCAATTCGCCGGCGCTGCTCCAAACCAGAATTGTTTTATTGCCCACTGCGGCGGCGATAGTGGTTCCATCCGGGCTGACGGCCAGATCCAGAATTGGCCCGGCCGCGTTTTTGATCAGACGCGGCTCACCGCCGCTCTTACTCCAGATCCGAATTGTCTGATCGTTACCGGCGGAAAAAAGCAGCCCGTTCGGTCCGAACTGCAACCGGTTGATTTGGCCGCGATGCCCCGTCAACGCGCGTGGCGACTGGCCGGCAGTCCAAACCGTAATCGCGCCCGCGCCGCCGGCCGCCGCCACCGTTTGACCGTCCGATGAGACGGCGACAGCGCGCAAAGCTTCCGTGGCATCCAGGCGATTGAATTCGGCAATGCGGCGAATCACCTTGTGCAAACCGGCGATCACAGCCTCGCGCTGCTGCGCCGGGATTTGCGCGCCTTCCGCCCGTTGACCGGCCTGCAATCCTTCCAATAATGCGTTCAGATCGTCGCCTTCGGTCAGCAGTTCCTCGATCTTGGCCAAACGCAATTGCAATTCGTTGGTAATGGCCTTATTGCGGTTTTCCTGCGCGACCTGCCAGTTTTGATTGGCCATCACGCGCTGAGAATCGGCCACGCTTTTTTGATGCTCGGCCTCGTTTCTTTGATGTTCGGCTTCGGTGCGCTGCAGGGTGGCCTCCGCCGTTTTTTGCTCGGCAATCAGGCGTTGCTTTTCCGCTTCTTTGGCCCGCTCTTCGGCAATCAGGCGTTGCTTTTCCGCCTCTTCCGCGGCAATACGGGCTTTTCGTTCGCCTTCCCGACCGATTTTAATGCCCAAACCAAACGCGCCCATCGACACCAGAAAAACCAGAAAAACCAGAGCCATCGTGCCATAAAAACGCAGTCGTCGCCGTCTGGTCTCCTGGCGGCTGATCCGGATATAGTCGATATGAAACGGCGCCGGCTTAGGCTCCTTGTCGGCATTCAGGCTTAACCAGGCTTCAGCCTCATTCAACTCTGTGCCATGCAGCAATAAGCTGGGGTCGCGCTGCTTTTGGAACCATTCGTTCTGGCGCATCTGCAGCCGGGTGTGCATCCGCACGTGGGCCAAATCCGTATCCAGCGTATGAAGGAGTTCCCCAAACGATTTGCTGAATTGGGTGACTTTTGGCCGAAAATCGATCCACTGCACTTTGGCCAATTCCGGGTGGAGCCCGGCTGGATCGATATCTTCAATCAATACGGTCACAAACCGTTTGGCAAACTTACGGGCATGTTCCACTTCGTCGGTGCAATAGGACGAGGCAATCGCCCGGGGGGATAGAATGAACAGAAAGTTATCGGCGTTTTCGATGCCGCTATTGATTTCGGCGGCAAAATCCGCTCCGGAAGCAATACTTTCCTGATCGAACCAGGTGGTTTTGCCATGTATCTGCAGTTCCTGGTTCAGCTTGCGGGCAAAGTCGGAGTTGGCGCGGGAGTACGACAGAAAAACATCCGTCGTCAGCGAAGCGCCCAACTCACTGCTTTTTTGGATAAACTCCAGTTGCAAGTCCAGCGGCGGATAAGTTTGGCGCATCCGCGCAATTTTGAGCCAGGATTGCGCTTGGTTAAGGTTATAGCCGCGCAGCATAAAGCTTTTACTTTGCTGGTGCTTCTGCCATTTAAGCGCTTGGCATAAAAACATTTTATGTTGATGATAATAATCCTGATCCTTCCGAATCTCGGCCAGAATATCGTCAATATCTTTCTCAAAATCGCCATCTTGGGCATTATCCGTAAAATCGGCATATTGCAGTTTGCGAATCGTTTCCGGCTGCGTTTTAATATCCGTTTTCTTAATTAATAACGGGATAATTCGCTTGTTGAGTTTTTCGGCATAGGCTAACTCCTTGAGACAGAATTCCGAGACCACAGATTCCGGTGAGATAAAAAAAAGCAAGCTGTCGGCCTTTTCAATCCCCTCATCAATCGCCCGGACGTAATCCTCACCCTTCAGAATATCTTTATCATGAATCCAGGCAGTGATGCCGTGCCGGGCTAAGGCCAGGCGGACTTTATCGCGAATTTCCAAATCTTCCCGGGCATAACAGATAAAGACATCCGTGGCCAGATTTTCCCCGTTTTTGCGGGAATCGCAAATAAATTCCGCGTGAATATCGGAGGGACTGCAAGGCGGTTGCTCTTTTTCAAATTGATAGGTCAACCAGGCCTCGGCCTTTTTCCGCTCATCCCCGGTCAGCAAAAACTCGGCGGATCGTTGATGGCGCTGCCAATCCATAGCCTGATTAAGCAATTGGGTATGCAGTTTCACATGCCCGGTGTGGGATTGAATTAAACCACGCAGTCCGGCGTACGATTTTTCAAAATCATCTTTACCTTCCTGAAACATCAGCCAATTGAGTTTTTGCAAAATAGCCACGGCATTGTCGCTGGAAGGATGCCTATAGTGCCGAAAATCCGCTTTGAGCTGCTCCACATTTTTTTTAAGAACTTCCCAGTCCGAATCGCCCGGCAGCAGATGCAAAACCGGGATAATCCGCTTGCCATATTGAATTGCCAGTAACAGTTCTTTGAGACAATAGATCGAACGGATGGAGCCCGGCGAAAGCACAAAAATAAAGTTGTCGGCCTTGATAATACCCTGATCAATCTGGCTCTGAAAGTCAACCCCCAACGGAATGTCGTTCTGATCAAACCAAACATCCAGTTTATCGTCCGCCAAACGCATGTAGATATCCCACACAAACTCCAGGCTAAGGCCACGATTGTAGGAAATAAAAGCTTCCTTAAAGACATCGAGACCGCTGATTTGTTCGCGGTAGCGGCGCTTTTTACTTTCCCGAATATAGCGGCGATGCAATTCGGTTGGGCCAACTTCCGCCACCCACGTAGCGGATTGTCCCAACCATTCGCCGGCAGCCTGGAGTTCATTGCTGTCTAACAGGTCATCGGGCGATTGTTGGCGTTGATTCCAGGCCAAAGCCTTAAGCAAATACGTCCGATGCAATTGGTAATAGAGAATATCCGTGGTGATAATTCCCGTGATTTCTTTCGTCTTTTCAGTAAAACTCGTCTCATCTAAATCCACACAGTCCAGGTAAGTCAATTTTTTTGCCTCGGCGCTGAAAAGCTCGGGCAGCGTCGGGCTGACCAAAACCGCAATGATCCGCTTCTTATACTCCTGGGCTTTGCTTAATTCGAACTGCAAAAATGGCGACGTCATGGCCTCAGGAGAAATGAAGTAGAGCACACACGCGGCCTTTTGCAGGCCCTGCTCCAGTGAGTCATTAAACGAAATGTTTTTATCGCCGTCACGGGTGTCGATCCAGGTGCTGAATCCTTTTTGCTGAAGGGAAGAATTAAACCGGTTCATGATTGGCGCATCCGACCGGGCATAGGCCATAAAGATGTCAACCACGCCCCCCGCCGCGTATTTTTTGGATTCGCAAATATATTCGGCATGGATATCGGAAGGCAGGCAAGGGGGTTGTTCCGGGGGAACAAACTTGGTCAACAGCCATTCTGTTGCTTTTTGATAATTGACTCCGCTCAACAGCCAACGGCTTTGCTTTTCGTGCCTCTGCCAAGCCAGCGCTTTATCCAGCAGGATGGTGTGCTGCTCGGTGTAGGCGCGCCGAACATTGATAAGTTGGACTAATTCCTGAAAAGCTTTTTCAAAATCTTCTAAGGAAATCCATTCTTCCAGCGGCTTATCCGCTTCGGGCTTTTCCCGGGCATAAATCCAGTTGGTCTGCTGAACAATGGGGTGCATTTCCTTAATATCGGCGTCCACATGCAGCATAGGGACGATGCGCTTCTTGTAACTATTGGCCAGCTCGATTTCTTTGCGGCAGTAGGGTGAGGCGACCGCATGCGGAGCGATGATAAATACAAAATTGTGGCTCATCTCGATGCCGTTGTCAATCCGCTTTTGATAGTCGTCGCCTTTAGGAATGTTTTCAAAGTCGAACCAGGCGGTATAACCGGCTGCGGTCAGGCGTTGATAGAGCTTACGGGCAAAGGCCAGACTTTCTTTGCGGCCGTAGGAAATAAAAATATCTTTAATATCGGACATTGAAACAGCTCCTGCAATTAAAAAAAGGGCGCTGGATGTTTACAAAAATATGATACGTGGCGGGCAAACGTCTTTACATTTTTTGAGTTAGATTTGACACGGATTTTTCGTGCAACGCTAGCGGTAAAGCTGAAGAAATGATTCCAGACATTGAAACCTTAACAAAAAATGACTCGTTGAGCAATAGAAATCAAACGAGGGCTCTTAATTTTTGCGCTAAAAATGCTGCTCGACAGGTTTCACGCAAAGGAGGGAATTATGCGCAGGAAAATATCTTTACTATCGGACATAATGGCTTCTCCTGAACTTGGCATGCTTATGCTAACTTGCTTTCAAAACAGCAGTCAATGTCATTAAGGAACGTGTGCTAAATAATTTCCGCATTTCAAGCCCCATCGGGGCGATCTGTTTGTAGCAGACCGACGGCCAGAAAGAACCTTACAGCCCCATCGGGGCGACCCGTTTAATGGTTACGATTTTTTTTTGCATCTCACAGGCCGCCCCGATGGGGCTGATTCGGATGTGGTTCGCTTTCTACAAACAGGCCGCCCTTACAGGGCTTGAGAACAGGTCAATCGTCCAAATGCGGAAGTTATTTAGTACGCAATACTTAAGTTAAGGATAAGTTTTAGGGTTTTAGGACAAAATAAAACCAACATTGTTATGGCGAGCCGTTTCTGCGAAGCCATCTCGTGAATCAATGCGAAAATAATTCTATCCTATTACTTAACAAATTTTTGGCCGAAATCTTATAACGCGCTACCTAAATCCGACCAAAAGCGCGCCGGAGTGACATTGAAATTCGCCCGTAACTTGTTTTATAGTTGCGCTTAACTTAACGCTAAGCGAGCGCTAGCGCGTATTATTCAATAATCCGTCGAGCATAAGCAAAATGGGTCTTATACCAGCCTGTACGCCCGTGTTCGGTTACGCCGTTATTCCCGCTACTGTCAATAATATGCTGCGCATCAATGTAGATAACAACATGAGAGACTGCTGAGCTATCTTGCTTGAGAATAAAGAGCAGATCCCCGGGCGCGAACGGTTCGCTTGGCGCAAGACGGCGACCGGGAGCTTGGGAACTCTCTCCCTGGTCTTGTACATCGCTGGTAAAGCGGATGCCTAAACCATAATTGTAAACCCAAGCGGTAAAATTTGAACAATCTAGTCCCGGAGATTCATCGGCATGTTCGGTAAGTCCAACGGGCGGATTCCAAGCCGGGATGTGGTGATGTTGGTAACGCAACCCAAGATATTTTCGCGCGACAGCAATGACTCGAGCCTGTTTCCATGCCACTCCGTCACAACCTGTTGGAACCTCGACTGTCGGATAAGTTGCCGCCTTCGGTCCCCATCCGTTGTTCCAATTCTTGATGTACCACTGGGATTGTGGAGTATCGGACTGGGGCAGCGCATCGCGTAATACAAAATCTGCGGTTAGCGTTGCTAAATTGCAAGATGTGCCTAAAGAATCATCAATTGCCGCACTGCCTGTTGGACTTATAGGGTTGCTATTCTCAAAAGCGCAACTCATCACAAGAGTCATACTCAATATCGCCAAGTATAACAGTTTTCTATGCATCGTATTCTACTCCGTCCCCAAACTTAAGACTGCTGCGGTTAGATGGCGTTCGAAAACCCCTTGAATCTTAACAAAAAAAGACCCGTCGGGCAATAGAATTCCAACGGGTTTTGCAATATACATTTTGGAGTATCAGTTACGCTTGAGAAGCGCTATCTATTTTGGTGTATTGGGGTTAATCTCAATTACGCCGCTATCGGTAGCCGGGGGTTTGCTTTCCGGCTGCGGAGCGGGGTTGACGGTTTCGGTTTTGGGTGGGGCCTTTTTGATGCTTTTCTTAGCCGCCGGTTTTTCTTCCTTGGTTGGCTCGATCATCCGCTCGACTTTGTAGCTATAGCCGGACGGAGTGACCGAAGTCTCGGTTGAGCGGTACGGCTGGGTTGGCGAACCCATGTATGATGGCGGATCGTAGACTTGAATGCCTTCCTGGGGACGGCTTTCCGTCTCTGCTTTTTTAGTGCTGCGACCACCGTCAAACAGGTCGGTCAAATACGTCATGCGCAATTCGCGGCCGTAGGTGCCGGCGCTTTCCAGAATATCGGTCAGCGCGCCTTCCACAGAGAAGCGGCCGGCCACTTTCCAGCGCACACCAATATTCAAATAACCCAGACCCTCATCAGCTCCAAAACGGCGATCACTGTTATACGGTTGGTATTTATAGTTGTTATCATTGAAGGCGGCATCATATTCAAGCATAAAGTATGTATCCGGACCCAAACTTTTATCCAGACCAAAGAAAAAATTTAAGTCCCGATCATGATCTTTGTTTTCAAAAGAGATGTTAAAGCCACCATGCAAACCCAGTCGGCCAAATATCGGATAGTTTTTGGTGGCAACCACGTACAGACCGCGGGACTTGTAATCATAACGATCTACCCGTACCCGATCCTGTATTTTGACGTATGAGCCAAAATCGTTTTTTTCGTAGCGCTGCATCAAATCTTCGTGATATGTGCCAAAACCCTGCGAATCGAAACCGATAGCCACTGCCGGCACACTCTCGTCCTCGTTGAAGATACGATATTTGGCGTCAAACTCGATTTGGGGATTCCAGTCGATAATCCCATCCCCAATAATGTTTTCCCCACCGAGGGTAAACCCAATAGTAATGCGACTACGCAAACCCAATCCGGCGGCAACATGGATGCCGGAGTTGCTGTAAATCCGCATGTCCACATCCGATTGGCCGACTTTTAGAATGCCGGCTGTAGGTAGATGAATCAATTCCCGAAACAGCTCAAATTCGCTGTATTCAGTCTGGGCGGCGGCTATCCCCGGCACAAGCCACGCCAAAAGCAGTGCGCACACAAGTTTACGTAGCATGGTTGACCTCCAATTTAATGAGTAATGAACAATGGGTAATGAGCAATGCGCAATTAAATCACTCCGTTCCAAACGACAAAGTTGGCATTTTCACCCTAAAGGTTAATTCCGACTTCGAAAATACAGAATTTTACACTTGGAAAGGAGTAGAACTGCTTATTGTTCATTGTTCATTGCTCATTGTCCATTGTTCATTGTTCATTATTTAATGAGTAGTTTTACATCAAAATAGCTGGTCGAACCTAACACGCTGTCGTCGCGATAGGCAAAGTTAAATTGAATGGAATAGAACAGGACGCCAAAGCCGAATGACGGAATGTTGCGCGATTCTTCATCAGGCAGAATGCGGGTCAGACCGGCACGCAGCGAGACGATTTCGCGGATAGTGTACTCGCCGCCCATAGCAAACTTGTAGGCCGGCACATCGTCATCGCCGGAAATATCCACGCCGGCCACAAGACCGGGCACAGCCACCGGCATTGCCGCCAGACTCCAGCGGAACTGAATTGGCAGCTTTTGCGTTTTGCCGCCGTCCCAGCGCAGATTGGTATAAGCGTCGCGCGCGGAAAAGCCAAAGGCCACGTCGGCAAACGGCCGGATAACAACACCGACATCAAAACCGCCGCCCCCGGCATTACCGTTCAGGCCCGCGTCCACATCTTTAAAGTCGGAGCGAACCATCATGCCCTTTAGCGTTGCGCCAATCGAGGTGATGCGTCCCATCCGCTTGGCAAAAGTGTAGCTGATTAATGTTTCCGAGTAGGTCTTGTCTTCCTGCACATCAGCGCTTTTGGATGGCTTGATGGTCAGGGACATATTGGTCAGGGTAATCCCGGCTGCGCCCGAACCGCGATCCGGTTGGCCGTAGGCAACAAAGCTGTTATGAACACCCAGACCGAACAGATCGGCATACTGCGCGGACGCCTGTCGTTTGGTCATGTAACCCAATCCGGCCGGATTGTACATCACCCCTACCGGCTCATCGGATACCGCGCCGAACGCGCCGCCCATACCGATAGCCCGCGCGCCGTATTCGATTGGCGCAAATGCCGTGGAAATAAAATCTTGCGCCCATGCCCCCATCGGCACAAGCAGCGCTGATAAACTCAGGATCAGGCATAACTTTTTCATTGGCTACCCCTTTTGAAAGTTGAAAGTGATCTAAAGTGACAAAGTGTCTAAAGTAATTCAAGTATCTTAACTCAACCTTGCGAAGATTTTGCCGCATATTTCAGCGAAAGTACTCAAAACCTTCGCAAGGTTGCAACTTTAACTTTAGATCACAGGCTACCTTGTCATGACCATGGCGATTTGCTTCTTCAACAGCTTTTCACCTTTACCGACGTAATTGACTTTAACCATTAGAATGACCGGACCGTTGTTCACGTCTTTTTTGGCGTTGTTCGTCTTATCCCAGGTAAACTTGAAGTAAGTCACCCCGGCGGAAGACGGCGCTGTCTGCACTTCATGACGAATTAACTGACCGGCCAGATTATAAAAATCGTACGTGGCCGAAAGCGCCGGGTCAATCAGTTCCAGAATAATCGGATCATCGCCGCCCAATTCCGTCGGTACATCAATATCCGGCTCGCCGACGGCATTGTTGTAGATGATCGTGATCAAATCAGACTTCTTGCTGCTACGGTTTCCAGCGCGGTCAAGGGCCTGGACATCAATCGTATTTTCGCCCGGCTCCAGACGCACCGTCACATTAAAGACACGGCTGCCGATGATCGGATCGCCCGAACCAGTGGCCGCTTGTGCCGCCAAATCACCTGTATAAGTCTTACCGGCCTTGGCCGCCATGAGCGCCACTAAACCATCGCTTGAACTTGAATATGAGGCCGCCGCTGCACCGTTTGTGCGCGGGCGAACCGTTACCCGTGCCGCCCGACCGTTGTTAAAGACCAACAGTGTATCGACATCATCATCCGGCACCGTCACCTGGAAAGTGACAACCGTGTCACGAACCACGTAGGAGAGACCGTCAGCCGTCACAGTGGCCGGCAAAGAGCCGTCCACAACATCCGGTGTGCCGGGCGGGTCGTTGTCCACATCAACAGCCAGGCCTACCAGCGTATCCGAGAAAACAATTCCGTCAAAGAACAGTTGGATGATCAACGGAATCTGGCGGTCATAAGCCGTCGCGCCCGTGCCTATGGTATTGCCGGTGCTCAGCGTATAATCGAACTTGAGGATGTCCGTACCGGAATTGCTAAAGCCGGTATAACTTGCGCCGAAACCATAGGACTTGAGACTGACTTCGCTATCGACAGCCGAGACATCCAGGGTAATCGCTGCCGAGTCCACATTGGCCGGAATATTCCAGGCGCTGCTCATGTGAATCGTGTCGCCATTTTTGTAGAGGCGGTCAGCATCTGTGACCGTGGTTACGACGTGGGTCGGCCAGCGGTTTTCGTAGGTAAAGCGATATTGCTGCTCCACACCCACATTGCCGTTATGGTCCACCGGCGTCACTTTGATGCTGTAATCTCCTGCCAGCGTTGCGCTGTTGAGCGGCTTATCAAGCTGGTAGATCATCACATCGCGACCGCGATCCGACGGGTTAATGGTTATCGTCGCCGAGGCGCCTTCGATAATCGTGCCACGATCACCGCGGATCATATATGGAATGATAATCGGCCGGCCTTCCATCGTGCGATCCACCGAGATAGTCACCTGCGCGATGGCGCTTTGACCCTGGGCCACAAAGCCGCGCGAGGCCGTCGGATTGCCCCAGAAGACATCTACGCCGTTGCCTTGTGCGCCATCGTAGGCCATGTCGCCGCCGCGCCCGCCGATAAAGTGGGTCGCGGTTTGCACGGTCACGCCGGATGGGAAATCGAGTTTGATGAAGGAAACCCATTCCTCATCGGCTGAACCATTGTAGAGCGTGAAGACCAGGTTGCCGCTGCTTTCCGCTTCGATATAACCCGACGTGGTGGTGATCGTCGTATTGTTCAGCGTGTTGATTGCCGCTTCGCCTGACTTATCGCTATTGGCAACAATCAGCGAGTTTTCAGAATCCATCAGCGCTAAGGCCGCGGTTTGACCGATGCGGCGACCGGACAGCCGTCTGCCAAAGGAATCGGTGACATACAGATCGCTGCCGGTGCGCTCGGTGCGGAACAGGAAGCCGTCGCCGCCAACAAACGGTCGCGAACCCGCCGATACGATAAAGCTAAGCCCATATTGGTTAATGGTGAAGCGTGAACCAACATTACCGCCCGTATAAATCTGCGTCGGATTCAGCGAGCCGACGACCGTAAAGGTCAGGCCGCCGGGCAAGATGCTGACGCGCCATTCCGCAGTCAGCGTGGCCGTATTGGACAGGCTGAAACCGTTAATCGTACCCTTGTTATCAAACGGGGCCCGGAAGCGCGCAGATGTTTCCACAACTTCGGCCCGGTCGGACAGATTGGGCCCGACGCCGCTTTCCATACCGGTGGGACCAACCGCGCCGATGTCCTGCACGGTCACACTGACGTACTTAACATCGGAGAAGACGGTCTGACCGGAACCCGGATAAGTGCTGTTGATGACCGGGATGGCATTGTCATACACAAAGTTCATTTCAATAACTTCGGCGCGGAAGTTGTTGTTGCGATCAAAAGACGTGACTTCAACTTCATATTCGCCGTTTGTTGACAGCGGCCGATCCAGTTGCCAGACGACGCAGCCTTCGTTGGCGGCAATCAGTTTGTGACCGGTAATCGGATCGCCTTCGGTCGTCTTCAATACAATCTGGGTCGCTTCCCAGTTGACGCCGGAACCGGTGCCGTCATCAATCCTTGCCTTGATTTCCCACAGCAGATGCTGCTGCGGATCGGTCATTGGATCCACAAGCTGCGCGGTCGGCGCAACGCCGTCATAGTTGTACTGGAAGGCGTAGTGGGTTTCCGACTGGTTGCCGGCGCGATCCCACAACGTTACGGTTAATTCATACGCGCCGCTGCCTTCCAACTCGAGTGCGGTTTCAAAGCAGCCTGGTCCAACTTGTTCAAAATCTTCAATTGTAATTTCATTGCCGCTGGGCGTCGTAATCAAGACAAAGCCATTGCGGAAACCGGTCGTCAAATCATCTAAGCACAGATAGAGTCGGCTGGCTTCAAAAGAAATGACTTCGCTGATTTCTTTAACCAAGCATTCTTCTTGCGGCCGGTCTTGCGGCGCGCGCAAGCACAAGGCTTCGACATACGGCAGGTCCGTATCCACCGTCATGTTGAATTCGACCGCATATTGGTGCTGATTGCCGGCCACGTCCCACGCCGACACAACCGCGATATACAGGCCGTTGACCAGCGCTTCCGGATCATCCGGGTCGAGAATAAAGTTCAGCGTGCGAATACCATCGGTGCTGACATAACCACGAATGGCTACTAACTCCGACTGATTTTGGATACGATAAAGCGCGACATACGAACTATCCGCATTGATACCGGAACCAATAAAGAATTGGGTCTGGTCGGTCAAGGTGGCCGTCAGAGACAGCAACCGGCCCAGGAATCGTTCGGTTTCCATCAGGTTTTCGGACTGATCGTTAGCCCGCACGGTCAGCAGACTCGGCGCCTGCGTGTCATACACAAAGTTATTGGTATAGCAGCGCTGATTGCCCAAACGGTCAGCCGCACAAGCTTCGATGCGGTAGACACCGTCATCCGCGCCGTTAATCCGCAGCGGCGGAACTAAGTTGTACCACAGACTGTCTTCCAGACTGTTTTGCTGGCCGTTGATCGGCTGATAGGCCTGACCAACCTGCTTTTGCAGGCGGACAGTCGAACGGGCGCGATCCACACCAATACCAAGCCCGTCGGACACCAACGCGGCCACGCGGGACAGCGGCGTATTGACATACGGCCCTGGCGGATAGAAGGCCAGAACACGCGGGCCGGCATTGTCAAAGAAGAAGCTATGGACTCTGGCCGGTTGCGACTTATTGCCCGCTTTATCCTGCGGGGCAATTTCCAACTTATAGAGACCAACGGTATCCGTCGGGGCAAAGGTGATGCGGCGAATCGTCCCGCCGATAGCCGTGGCATTGGTTTCGATCTGACGGCCGCTCGGCGCAAAAATCTTGAGCACCGAGGCCGTATCGCTTAAGTCCACCCCGCTGCCCGGCCATGGACCAAACAGTGTTGTATCCACATCGGACATCACCGCCGTAACCGAGTTGACCGGGGTGGTAAAACCGGCCTGAACGCGGGTCAGATTGGTTTCCGGGGCCACATCCGTGTACATATTGGTCAGGAGAGGCTCTTCGGTGTCATACGTGAACTTAAAGGTATACGTCGCCCGCGAACCCAGCCGATCCTGCACGGTGACGGTAAAGGTGTAAACGCCATCCTGCGAACCATTGCTCGACAAGACATTTTCCAACTCCAACACGTAACCGCCAAAGGTCGCATCATAGCCTAATGCAGACTGAGCAGGAACAACCTGACCGAGCGGGTTGAAAAGCACTATGCGCGTGGCCAGCGAATCCACCCCGGAGCTGGGCCGGCCGTCGCCGAAACAAGCATCCGTGACTTTGGCCAGAATCCGGCGCAGCGGCTGATTCCAGTAGCCGTTATGCTTCGGAATCGTTTGGACGATGCACGGCGGTGTACGATCCAGGGTAAAGCGGATGCGTTGAACGCCGGTGGTGTTGCCCTTCAAATCATATAATTGATAAGTAACGACGTATTGACCATCCAAATCCGACGTGTCGACGCGGGTAAAGAAGAACAGATCACGCTCCAACCGCCGGCTGAAACCGCTGCCGATCTCCGCCGACAACAGCGTGTCGTTCAGTAGTTTGTAGAAGTGAACTTCCGAGCGCACATCGTCAAAACCCCAGCCCCAGCGGCTGCTCGTCACATCGCTGACATAGACGCCGATGGTATCGGCGCGGTTGATGCTGCCGCCATCGCCAATCGGCTTAAAGGACAAGGCCTGCGGCGCCCAGATATCGCGCACCAGGTCCAGCGGCACCGCAGTTTGAATGCGATTGCCGACCTCGTCTTCCACTTCAAACTTAAAGGTATAGCGACCTTCGCCCAACGGATAGAGTTCCTGGTACTTGCCGCCCAACCACTTAATTACGTATTCCGTGTCCTGTTGATGCGGAATGATTGGGTTTTCAACCAGATCATTGACCAGCACCTGAATATTGGCGCGCGGGGCAAAGGTGTAAAAGACAAACTTATCGCCATTGGCAAAAGATACTTCACCCGGATAGATGGCAAACTCGACTTCACCATCACCCGTACGGTAGCGTCGGTACATATTGGTATAGAATCCGCTCAGCGGCGCGCCATCCTTACGAACCGTAAAGCGACTATTCGGCGCATCGTAGACGACTTCCCAACTATGGGTACCGGTTGTCGCGCTGGTGCGAATCAAGGTCATGTTGCCCTTGCGCGCTTCCTCCAGCATGGAGCCGTTCGGCCCGCTGCCGCGTTTGACCGGGATGGTGGAAACGGCCTCACTTGGACCGGCTTGCACCGTCAGTTTGACAAAAGATTCCGAGCCTACTTGATACCGCGAGATAATGTCATCGCCGTCCTGCTCAACTGTCGCTTCGATGGACAGCGGCGTAATCAAGATAAATTGATCGATCAGCGGTTCGGCGGCGTCGTTGCCGGCCAGGTCTTCGGCGCTGATGTTGTAGACATAGTTGCCGTTTGGCGCGCGCAGACCCACTTCCGATAGTGCATTTTCCTGGTTAACGAGGCCGTCCCATTCAAGGTCATTACCGGTTTGCATACTGGCCAGGCCAGTGGTCGGCACGGAGCGGTAGACCAGCACCAAATCGTCCGGATTATTGGGATTGCGCAAATAAACCGACAGAATCGCCAGCACATCCTCGCTGGTTTGATACTTATAGATCATTGCGCTTTCCGACGGGTCCCACGGTGACGGTGGATCAAAGTGATCCAGATCGGACACAAAGTCCAGCCGCGGCGGCACGCGATCCACAATCGTCTCTACCTGGAAGGTATTGGAACCAACCGAGATGTAGACTTGATGCGCCCCGTCGGCGCTGACATAGTCATCGTCGCTGCGGCGATCCGTATCGAAAATAACATTGTTGGTTTCCTTATCATCTTCACCGGCCCACATTTGCGAATAGACACCGTTGCGACCGGACACTGCCCGCCAACGGCGAACCGGGTCATTGGTCGGGCCGTAGACGATTTGCACAAAAACATGATCGGTCGTCTGATAGCCGGGTCCGCCAACCGTGAATGAAATCTTGGTGCTGTCGCGGTCGTGATCGGTTGCCGGGCCGGGCGAGAAGCGCACCGGATCAATCGTGCTGTCCAAACGATCCGGCGGGGTAAAGTCACCCCAGACATTGGCCGTTCCTTGCTGACCACGACGATACAGATTGGCTTGAATCTCCACGCGCCCGTTATCGGACACGTCGATATGATCCAACCGATCATTGGTATTGCTACCCGGCGTCCCACCGTCGCTACGCAGTGTAAACACACCGGTAAAGGAACCGTCGGAAGCGCGGCGATCCGGGAACTCGCCATTGTCATTGATGCGGACAACAATAGAGTCGCGGGAATTGCTGACATCGCGAATCGTCACAGAATCAATGCCGCTCTGGCTCAGGCCGTCATCCACCGTAAAGAAGACGCGCGAATTGCCGTTATAGGTATCGCCGAACAACAGCAGATTTTGATCACGCCAGGTCAGGATACGGTCACGAATACCGCCAATACCATCCACCACATAAAGCTCTTGCGTGCGAATACTCTTGCCGCTGGGCACGCCATCGGTGAAGCTGACCCCAAAGACCGGAATACGTATCCGGAAATTATCGCCCACACTCGCGCCGTTGCTGGTATGGATAACCACAAAGTAATCCGGCTTGCCGTCGTCGGCGCTGTCGATATTCAGCGGCACGGACGGAATCAGATCCACACTATTGCCGACAAAGACCGGCACGGCGGCCAATGGGATAAAAGTATCCGTATTCTGCTCAAAGTCGCCGCTGCCGTTCACATCGCGATACAGTGACAGACCGCTATTGGCCCCGGCAGTCAAAGGCATCAGGTCGGCCGGCGTAAAGTCTTGATCGCCGCCAAGCTGCTCGTATTCCACCGTGACGCGGTTAATGCGCGGGTTGAGCACACTGCCTTCATCGTGCACGTTAATGCCGATGACGGCGCGCTTATGATCGGGCGGAATGGCGTAACCCCAGGCCGGATCGCTGCTTTCATCCGTCAGGAACGTCGGGACACGGGCAGTGATCTTATTCGTCGTGATGCTGCCCGGCACCAGGCCGACGTTCAACAGAACGCCGTTGTCCGGAATCTGCACCACAAAATCGTCCATATAATCCATAAACTTGCTGGCGCGGATACAGATGAAGAAGTCCGGCCCTTCAAAGAAGCCCGTGTCGGTATCGGGGATTTCCACGCCCGACTGCGGTTGCAAGGTCACTTCATGATAATTAGTAAAAGATTGCCAGTTGGCCCGGCCCACGTAGACGACCGGGTCATTTTCGGGATCAAAAACACCTTGTTGACCGCTGAGACCGTCTTCGTAGATGGCAATACCGCTCAAATCACTCAGGACGCCGCCGGTCAGCGCCTCAAAATCACCTACGGAGAGATTGCCCAGTGTCGTGCCCACGTCGGACACGCGCACGGTCACCTGAGTCAGGAAAGCGCTGCCATTTGTTCCGTCACTGACGTTGATGCCCAATACCGCCATCGGCACGTCATTCTTGGGATCGATGCGCTGACCTTCGGTCGTCAAATCGGCATAGCTGACATTCGAGAAGATGGTCAGCTTGCCCGGCGACATGGCGGTTTGCGGCGGCCAGAAACCGTCGCCGATTACGCCAAAGATACGATAGACGCCGCTCGGCACATTGTCCAAATCCCAGGCATAGAAATTCTGCGGGCTGTTCTCCGACAGATTGGAAGCAATGACCGCATCGGTTGTCGGATCGAAAATGTCGTCGGCGCTATAGAACAGGCTGATCGTGGCGTCGTTATCGGCGTCAAAATCCGTCCATTCCAGCACATAGCCGTCGTTGACGACCACACCTTCCACCGGCGGAGTCAACAGCGTCAGCCGCGGGCGGCGGTTCACTTTGAGCGGGCCGCCGATGTCGTAAATTTCGGCGCTGACGCCGTCATTAATCGTGGCCTTGACCCAATAAGTGCCAGTGACCAGACCGGCGGTATCCCAGACAAATTCGTCAATATCGGAATCTTCCGGCATGCCGCCCGGAGTGGAACCGG
Source organism: uncultured Gemmatimonadota bacterium (assembly GCA_964404765.1). Lineage (GTDB taxonomy): Bacteria > 4572-55 > 4572-55 > 4572-55 > 4572-55 > CAYOLL01. Next base: position 17,408 of record CAYOLL010000015.1, read on the forward strand.
GGAACCCTGCGGTATTGATCGGTGTCCACGGCCCAACGCTGTCATTGGAGGCAAAGAAAAGCTGAATGCGGGCGTTATCTTCCGGATCGGAATCCGTCCAGCGGATGGTATAAGTGTCATCCGCCAAATCAGCCACGCCGTCAGGCTCCACGATGCCGATGGACGGCGGTTGATTATGCAGGATCGTCACCGTGCCCTGACTATAGTTGCGGCCTTCGTTGCCGCCGGGGATACCGTCGCCGATAATGCCGTAGACAAAATATTGACCGTTGGGCAGGCGCGAGGTGTCCCACAAGTAAGTATCCTGATCGCCGTCAAAATCTTCCTGAATACCTTCCACGATCTTCGTGCCGTTAAAGCCTTCGTTATTGGTGTCAAACCACAGGCTGATCAGCGCTGAGTTATCCGGATCGGTATCGTGCCACTTGATCAGGTAGCTCAAATGGGCAGTGTCGTCCAGGCCGTCGGGGTCTAAAATCGTAATGAATGCGCCGGCATTAATAATGTTGATATAGCCGTTACTGGTATCATACTGCGCCGGATTGGTAATATCGGCAATCTGCGCGATCACCCAATAGTTCTGACCCGGTGTCAATCTGGAAATATCCCAGCGATAGCTGTCGGTTTCGTTATCCTCACTCAAACCGGATACAATCAAACGCTGCGCAGTCAGGCGAATATCCGTCAGTGACGGCGCCCAATATAGGGCGATTTTGGCGTCGCTGTCCGTGTCCGAATCCCGCCACGTAATGGTATAGAGACTGTCACCGGTCAGTTCGCCCATAATGGCCGGATTGATGATGTGAATTTCGGGCTTGGCGTCCGGAATCAAAACGCTACCGTTGGACAGATCGGAGCGCTGCGTATTAATTTCATCATCAATCGTAGCATAAATGCGGTACTCGCCGGCCGGAATGCCGGAAGTATCCCACACGTAGCGGTTGGCCTCATCATCCTCGCTGATGCCGCAGGCAATTTGTTCACGAACGAACGTGCTGCCGCGGGTCGAGGCGCCGTCGTCAGTGCGCGCTGGCTGGTCAGAAATGACATTTCTTGAAGAAATGTCATTTCTATTGATAATCCCTTGCGAGATCACCGTGCCGGCATTCGGGTTGGCAAAGCTAAAGCTCTGGCCGTTGTATTGAACGTCCAACTCGCCATTATTGGGCGGGAAGCGATCCCACCACGCCGCCGGGTTACCGCCGTTAAAATCGTCAGTCTCGATCACATGCGGACCGAACATGCGCGTCTCGGCGTTCGGCTGGTTTTCGTTCAAGGTTACAGTGACGAAGCAGGTTTGCGGGCCTTGGCCGTCATCGCTGTATAAATTGACTTGCACATCATATAAACCGGGATGGGCGCGCGCCTGTTCTAAAGTCCAGGTCATATTTTCCGGACCGAAGCCGTTGGTATCGTCCACATCCAAATTGCCGCCGGTGGCCCCGGAAGTGCGGTGGCCGTAGTATACGCGTTCGTTGGCCGGATCGACTACATGCAAATCCACATCCGACTGATCGCCTGCCTCCCACGTCAACGTCACGCGGATGCCAGCCGGCGGGAAAGCGCCATACAAGTTGATGGTCGTCGCACCGCGGTTACCAAGATCGTCAATGGCCGAAACGCTCACCGCGTTGTTGCCGGCGGACAGAATGATCGTACTCGTAAACTGCCCGTCAACAACCCGCAGCGTCTGCGTCGAGCCGTTCAAGGTCAAGACCGCCGAGGTGATCTCGGAGTCGTTATCTTCAATTGTGCCGGTAAAGTTGGTGATAATCCGGTTGGCCAGCGTGTCGTTGTTGGCATGAGAAACAATAGTCACTTCCGGTGCGCCGGACGGCGGCGGAGCCAAAGTATCCGGTTCCACCTGTCGATCCAGACGGCCAACATAATACAGGCAAATCTTGGCATCATTATCGGCATCGCTGTCAATCCATTCGATGGTGTAAGTACCATCGGGATTGGGCAATTCCTGCGGCTGATCGGGTTGGGTGATCGTAATGGACGGAGGCTCGTTGTAGACCACGGCTTTCAGCACGTTAGTCGTCAGGGTCTTGTTGCTCTGGCTGCCGTCGCTATACGTCACGCCCTTAGTCGGGATAGTAACCCGGAAATCGTCGCCGGTCTGGATAAAACCGCTGGTGCGAATGACCACAAAATAGTCGTCGCCGTCGTTTTCACCCAGATCATTGGCCGGCACGGCGGCATTATCTAAATACAGCGTTGTCCGGAAATTTTCATCCCATGTGGTAATATCATCTAAAGGCACTGGAATATCGGTCGGATCAAAGACACCGTTGCCGACGCCACCGGGATTATTAGCGTCGCGATAAACCGCCACGCCGCTAAAAGTCAGGCCATTCACCTGCCGAGTGGACAGGTCTAAGAAGTCGACCGGTTCGACTTTGCCGTCGCGGCCTTCGTCGATAATGCCGACGGTTATGGCGGCCAATTCCGGCCCGCCCACGGCGATATTATCATAAGCGTTGATGCCGATGACGCCGGTCGGCGGACTCAGCGCGCCGATTTCCTGCTTGCTGGTGACCAGATTGCGCAAGAACGTCGGCACAATGCACATAATCGTGCGCGTGGTCAGCGGCTGCTCGGATGTGCCGGAACTCCAGGCCACGCCGTTAGCATTGATCCGCACCTGGAACTCGTCGCGGTATTGGATAACTTCGCTGCTGCGCACGACGATGAAAAAGTCCGGCCCGGCGCTGGCGCCAATATCCGTATTGGGGATTTGCTGGCCGTCGCTCGGCACCAGACGCACCATGATGCCGTTGCCCTGATAGAACGGGAAGGCCACCGGCACGACCGTATCGGTCGGATCGTATTCGCCGTTGACGCCGGCGGGATCATTGCTGTCGACATACAGGGCAATGCCGCTGGAAGCGTCGCTGTCCAAGAGCGAGAAGTCGGCCTTGGTGATGTTCAACGGGCCCACGTCGATGATCTCGACATCCACCCAGTTGAGCTGCTCGCTGCGGTTGCCGTCCTGTATATTGATGCCGATGACGCCCAGCGGATCGCTCAACACGTCGATGCCTTGCGGATCGCCGGTCTGGTCAATCAGTTCGGCGGTCGTCGGGCGGCTGGAGACATACACAAAGCTCAGGGTGTCGATAAGGCTGTTACCGGCCTTGTCTTCGCCTTTATAAATCAAGTAATAACTACCATCATCCGAGCCGTCAACGGCCAGCGGCTCGTCCAGCCTGAAGCTGACGGATTCGATCACTTCAACAACTTCCACATTGCCGGGCACAACCGTATCGTCGGCGTGATAGAGCGCCACGTAAGAATTGTTGGCATTCAGGTGGCAGGTGACATCGTTAAAATTGACCGTAACATCCAGCACCGGAATGATGCTGTTGATAATCTGCTCTTCGCGGCGCAGCACATTCTCACCGACCAGAATACCTTCGATGGTCGGCGCGATATTGTCAAAAGTAAAAGTCTTGGTAATAACCGACAGGTTGCCGGCCAGATCGTAAATAAAGCCGGTCGTCCGATATAAAGTGTTAATAGTCAACGGGAAAGCCAGGCGCAAGCCGATATGCTCAAAGTCCGGCTGGAATTTTGCCCCCGTCAGCGTATCGCCGGTATCCATCCGTTGCAGGCGAATCCATGAGCTGGTAAAATCAATCCGTGAACCGTTGTCGGCCACGCCTAAAATGACGCGATCCACCGGCAGCATATCGCCGTTGTCATTTTCCAGCCCGCGGATGCACGAGCCGTCAGCCGGGACGGCATCCACAAAGGTCGGGGAAGCGTGATCGAAGGTGAAACGCACGGTCGTTTGCAGACCGACATTCCCTTCGCGGTCGTACGGCGTCACGCGCAGTTCAAAAATACCGCTGGCACGCGGCAAGTCAAAGCCGGTCAGCTTGATTGTATTGGGTTCCTGCTGCGGAATGACCTTGGTGCCCAAAATCTGGCGACCGTTCGGGTCAAACAATTGAATGATCGAACGAATGCGATCCAAACCGGAGTCAAAACCGGCGCTGCCGGTAACCACGTCGCTCAAGACCGCCGAAACTTCGGTCAATGTATCCAGAACTTCATTCGCTTCGGGATAGGTGGAGACCACAATCGGCCGAGTCTTGTCCAGGCTCAGGTTAATGCCTGTTCGGGCGTTGGCCTCAAAACCGCTGCCGTCGGTGGCTTTAACCGTGACCAGATAGGGCCCGGTACCGCGGCTGCGACGATCCAAAGCCAAGCCGTCCCACACAAATTCCTGCGGGTTCTGCTCGTTGCTGACGCCGCGCGGTCCATCGGTCAGGATGGTAGAACCGGCCGGGAATGTTGAGAATGTGAACGTATCCCCAACTCGCATTGGAGTGCCGCCTTCATAAACCGCGAAGGACAACGCACCCGTGCTGTCATGGGTTGTGGCAATATAACCGCCGACCAAACCGGACTCCACCTGCACGCCGGAGAAGCTGCCGATCAAACGGAAGAGCGCCGGGGAACCATTGGCCGGGTTGCCTGCCTCAATAATCGTCAGCGTCCAATTCTCCGGGTCCACATAAGAACTGTTGCCGATTTGCACCAGCGTCATGCGCCCGTCGCCGATATTCGTGCGCAGCGGCGTCGGCGTGGTCACGCCGGCGGATAATTTGGTGATCTGCAGCGTAGCCTGCGCGTCCACAGAAATATTATAACGAATTGTGGTCACGTCATCGTTGCCGTCAAAGTTGGGCGAGAACGCGCGCGGATCGGCCGATAGTTCTTCAATATTCAAATCGCTTAAGAAGACGCGGTAAACTTCGGAGAACGGTGATTTATTACCGACCTCATCCGCGGCCCGCGCATAAACATCATGATCCATGGCCGCTTGCAAATCCAAATCGGCCTCAAACACGCCGAATTGATCAGCCGTAACTGTTTGGACTAACCAGACGGGCAGACCGGTCAAAATAGAGTCGCCCGGCTGCTCCACGTACAGATCGACAGTCGCATTCGACTCAGTAAAGCCGCGCACTGTCAACGGGTTATCCGACGTGCCGCGCGGCACGTCCACCAGAATTGGCGCGCTCGGCGCGGTCAGATCGACGCGCACGGAGGCCGTCCCATGCGAGGTTACTGTAGCGCCCTGGCCATTCGTGGCCTGGGCAATTATTTCAATTAAATAAACGTTGTCGTCGGCAAAACCATCGTGGTTCAGATCCCAGTTGCCGTTAAGATCCACCGCGCCGTTCCAACTCATCTGGTTGCGTTCGGTCGGTAATTGCGGTACCGGACCCTGGGTATAGATGGTCGTATTCGCCGCGTCAAGCGTCTTCACTTGCAAAGTGACCAGGATTTGTGAGACGCCTTCCACATTGCTTAAGGCATACGAAGCGTAGGTCTGATCCTTCACAAAATCGCCATTGGGCGAAAACGGATTGGGTGAAACGGTCAACCCGGTTACGCGCAACTCACTCAGGAAAATTTTCTGCACAGCTGACGGCTGCGAACAATTGCCGACTTCGTCACAAGCAATGGCGTAAACATCGTTATCGCCTTCCAGCAGCTCCACACTGTCGACAGTGAAGCGGCCGGTGCGATCATCGGCAATATTATCTTCATAAAGTTCCGCCGCTGCGCCGCCAACCTGGCCGTTGGCCGGATTTTCAACATAAAGCGTCACATTGGCGTTGGTCTCGGTATAACCGGAAACGCGAATCGGCGTCTGCGTGGCCGGGTTGTTAATGGCCAGCAATGTGGGACGTTCCGGCGGTGTCAAATCCACCAGAATAGCAAAATCGGCGCGAGCGGTCAGAATTTGGGTCGTGCCGCGTTCGGCAATGATAAGCACACGGTAAATACCGTCATCGGCAATGCCGTTGTTGTTAGCATCACCGGCGCCGCCCGTAACCGCTACCGAGCCGTCCCAACGCTCTAAGTTCGGGTTGCTGACCTCAAAACGCTCTTGCTTGTCAATCAAGCGTTTGACTAATAAGCCGGCATTGGTGTAAATCTCAATCGTCACCCGTGAATCCGCGCTCAACGTATAACCGATAAGTGTGAAATCGGTAATGTTATCGCGATTGGGTGAGAACGGATTGGGATTGGCAAACGGACCGGTCACTTTGTGCTCGGACAGGAAAACACGCTCCACCAACGACGGTTGGGAAACATTGCCATAGGCATCCGTAGACCGGGCGTAGACATCGTTTGACCCATCATTCAAATCAAGCGGGGAGCTAAAACGTCCGGTAACCGCGCCGGCTTCTACTGTTATCGTGCGCACCACCGAGCCATTGCCGGCAATTCCGTCGCCCGGATTTTCAACGTAAATGGTAATATTTGAGCTCTGCTCAGCCGTGCCACTAACACTAATCGGCGTACTCGAAACGCTTTCGGCTAAATCGTTCAGAATGGGCGGCGGCGGCGGCGTCAGGTCGATATTGACGCTGCCCGTACCTTCCGCAGTGACTTCGCCATCGTTAACAATCTTGATCTTGGCCGTTACGACAATGCGGTAGAAGCCGTCATCGGCAATGCCGCGGCTGGCGACATCCGCATCATCGCTGGTTCCGCCGATAGCGCTCGTATTCAAACTGCCATCCCAGATTTCGCGCTGCGGGTTATTGTCGCTAAAGCGCTGCTTGTAGGGGAAGGACTTGAGCAGGTTATTGCCGGTCTCGTCGTAAACTTCCACTTTGACCGAGCAGTCCTGGCTAATTGTAAAGTTAATCGTCGTAAATTCTAAGAAATTGTCGCCAATGCCCGGTTGCGGCGCAAACGGGTCCGGCGTAATACCGGCCATGCCAATAAACAAGTCTGACAAGAACACTTGCTGCACCGGCGTCGAACGCGGCGAAATATTGCCATAAGGATCCGTCGCCGTGGCATGGATATAATTGTAACCCGGCAGCAATTGCACACCGCTGTCTTCAAACTGACCGGTCAGGTCATCCACTTCCACACCGGTCATCGGGCGGGGCGGCGTCGTATCATTTGCGTCAGCCGCCAGAGAATCGTCATCCACATAGACAATAACGGTTGCGCCCGGTTCAGCCGAACCGGTCACCGTAATGGCGTCCATAGAATAGGCGCTCAACAGCTTCGTGACAATCGGCGCGGCCGGCGGGGTATTATCAATCAAAACCGGCTCTTCCACCACCAGGGTCAAACCGGCGTTGCCTTGTTCGGTAATTTCGGTGACGATAATCTTAAAGAAATACACGCCATCACGCTGAACGGTATTCCCACCGTCACGACCGTTCCAGATCACGCGGTGCGGATTCAACTCCATGCTCATAAACACACTGTCGCGCAGGCTGCGGACAAAGTTGCCCTGCTCGTCTTCCACATCCACACTAACGCGAGCGTCGTGGGACAGGCTGAACGTCAGGTTCGTCTCGTCTAAGAACAAGTCGCCGTTGGGCGAGAATGGACTTGGCTCCACGCCCTCAATATCAATATTGACTTCGCTCAGCACCACCCTCACACCGGGCGTTGAAGGCACGGACGGATTGGCATAAGGATCATAAGCCAGGGCAAACAGCCAGTTTTCACCCGTGCGCAATTCTATCGGCCCTTTAAAAATACCGGTATTCTCGCCCGTTTCCGCCGCTTCGCCCTGCAAGACGGGCGGAGTAATATCCGTCATATCGGTAAAGATATTGTCGTCATCCACATAAATTTCGACCAGGCTCAGCGGCTCGCTAAAGCCGGTCACGTCAATCGTAACTTTGTTCGTCACGAAGTTATTGATCGGCGCGGTAATAATCGGCGCAGGAGGACCGCTATTGTCCACTTCAAAATCAATTTCCTCCACCACCGGAAGGCCAAGCCTCTCTTTGGCCCGAATGCGGAAGCGATAAATACCGTCCGCCAGAATGTACTTGCGCGACGTGCCCAATCGCTGCAACGGTTTGCGCAGATAGCGGAAGGTGGCTGCCGTGCTGTCCACAGCGCCAAGGAACTCGACTTGCTGCGGATTCTGCGACTCGTATTGCGGCGTCCGCGCCAACACCGTCGTCAACAGCGTATCCGTCAACGACAGGACTTCAATCCAGGTCGTGTCGTCGGCAGTAATGTTGTAATTCAAAATCGTACGATCAAGTTGCAAGTCGCCATTGGGTGAGAAGACCGGCGGATTGACTTCCGCGCCTTCGATCCGCAAGCTGCTCAAATAACTAATGACCACATTCGAGTAGCTGGAACGGTTGCCAACTTTATCAATCGCAATAGCATAAATATCGTTATTGCCGTCCTGCAAAGTCACCGTGCCGTTCACCGAGCCATCCGCGCCGGTATCGAAGGGGCCATAGCTTGTGCCGACCCGATCAATTCGACCATTGGCAAAACTGCCGCTCTCCACATACATAAAGACTTCGGCGTCCACTTCCGGCGTTCCGGTCGGCTCGATCACCACGCCTTCGACAGTAATGCCGGCGTCAAACGAGACGGAATCGGGCTGCGACAGAATCAGCGTATCCGGCGGGGTCAGGTCCACCACCACCGTGCCGGTAATATAGGCGCTGGTCTTGATCGTATCCTGCTCCGTCACACGGATCACGTAGGTGTACACGCCGTCATCCACATAACCGGGCCGGCTGTCGCGATCATAGAAAGGATTTCCCACCCAATTGGTATTGTTAATTTTCCCGTCCCAGGCAATTGCGTTCGGATTCTCGGCTTTAAATTGCAAATCGGAACCGGGCGTATGGAAACCCGTGCCAACCCAGGGATAATAGGACCATAAGGTATCGCTGATATCGCCCTTGACAATCACAGATACCAACGCATCCTTGCTGATATTGTAGCTGATAAACGTCCGATCCATAAAGTTATCGCCATTGGGCGAGAAGGGATCCGGACTGGCAATGGGATTGCCCACATTTAAAGTGGTCAGGAAAATTGTAATAATATTCGGATCAGACGTTGTATTGGTGACGTAAAGCGGTGACTTCAAACCCTGCGCATCAATGGCCTGGGCATAAACATCGTTGTCACCTTCTTTTAGAGCGACCGAAGCCGTAAATTGACCGGTCGTAGCGTTTGTCGTCACATCTTCGCCCTGGATCAGACCGCGCGGCAGACCGCCCGGGGTCAGATTAATTTTGCCGTTAGCGTCCACTTCGCTTTCGACCCAGACGCGCACATCCACACCCGGCTCACCCGAACCAACAACTTCTAATGGTGAGCTGGAAACCGGCGGGGTTGGGTTAATCAAAATCGGCGCAGTCGGACGCGCCAAATCGACACGAATCGGCGTGAACTCGGTTTGGGCAATCAAGCCCTGGCTACGCGCCTCTACCTTATAGAGATAGAAACCATTGTCCACAAAGCCGTCGTTGTCAGCGTCCCACGCGCCCGGTCGCGGCTTACCGTCCCAAATCATCTTGTTGGGATTATCGGCCGGATATTGTGTGCCGACCAGCACGCTATCAATTTGAACGCCTTGACTGGTGTAAAACCGGACAGTGATGGTGGCAACGTCACCCACATCATAAGAGATCGTAGTAAAATCATTAATATCAAGACTTTCCGCAAAATGCGGATCTGCCGGTGAGAATGGATCAGGATCAGCCGTCGGCTCACCCACAAACAGGTCGCTCAGGAAGACGCGACGCACATTGGAGCGCGATGAACGATTCCCAACTTCATCCGTGGCATAAGCCCAAATGTAGTTGAACCCGGGCCGCAGATCGATAGAGACTTTAAAAGTCGCCAGACTCGGATCGGACGGCACATCTTCGGCCACCAAAATGGCCGGAATAATATCGGTTGTGTCGCTATCGGCATAGATGTCTACCAGCGAGCCGCCTTCGGCAATACCCAACAGATTTAGCGAAGACGTGGTCACGGAAATATCCGTCGGCGGATCAACAATAATCGGCGCGCTCGGGCGGGTATTATCAATTTCAACATTCACCCGATCCGAGGCGATAATGCCGTTAACATTGACCACGACTTCGACCGGATAGACATTATCCGGCAGCGAGTCCAGACGGGTTGTAATCGGATTATCGCCATCCCAAATAATGGAATGGTCGCCTTCCGCCCGTTGGGTCGGGCCAAAGAAGGTTTCGATCAGCGTTTGACCCGACGGGTCGTAGACATTCAGCGAAACCAACCCGCCCTGACTAATGGCAAAATTAATATTGGAGAAATCGGCAATCAAGTCTTTGTTGGGCGAGAAAGTTTCCGGCGCGGCTTCCAAGCCGGAAATGCTGACATCGCTCAGGAAAATAACATAGCGCTGATTGGCCGGGTTGCGGAAAGAAACGGGCGATTTGTTCTCCACGTCGTCTTTACCCTGGGTAAACAGATAGTTAAAGCCGTTTTCCAGATCCAGCGTCATTTCCCACAGCCCGGAAACATTGTCAGAATCCACCTGGTCTTGTGGAATCGGCGGTGTCGGATCGGCCAAAGCACAACCGGCGCCGCTGCCCACAAAGCAGGAATCGTCATCCACCCACACGCTGACCTCAATACCCGGCTCCAGCGTGATACCCTGGATATCGGCCGGGCTGCTGTTGGTCGCGCTTGGCCAGGAAGTAATGATCGGGGCAAAAGGCGGCTTCACATCCACCACCACATTGCCGCTGACCACGGCGACTGCGCCGCCCAAATCGACCGCCGTCAAGCGGTAGACGTACGGGTAGGCATCGTCCACGGTCACATCGGCATCGCGCACAGGGTCTGCGCCCAGCCATTGGAACGCATTGGGCAATACGGCAAAACGCTGCTCCGGCCCGGCGGTATAGAAAGGCGTCGTCAGGTTATCCGGACGGAAGATGCGCAGCGTCACTTGTGCATCCTGACTGATATCAAAGCTGATATTAGTGCGGTCTAACAGGTTGTCGCCGTTGGGCGAGAACGGGCTTGGATTAGCCTCGTGTGCGCCAAAGGACAGTTCACTCAGGAAGACAGTTAATGTATCAGATGTGCCACAAGTATTGAGTACTTCGTCAATAGCCCGAACATAAACACGATTCGTGCCGGGACGCAGTTCCAAACCGATTTCGAACTCGCCGGTTAAATCATCGGCAGTAGCTTCATCTTCGAACAGGAAGCCCAGGCCGTTATCAATAAAAGCCTGCACAGTCGCGCCTAATTCGGCCACGCCACGCAAGGTAGCCGCCGATTCAACCGTCGGGGTCGGAATCGGCTGCAGCACAATGATGCTGGTATCCGGCGCGATGTTGTCGACAATCACCGTTCGCGAGGCCACCACGGTTTCGCCCAACACTAAGTTAGCGCCGTTTTGACCGATGATTTCCGTTGCCTCTATCTGAAAGATGTAAGTGCCCGGAATAGATGCGGCGGTTGAATCGGTAATGCCCGAATTGCAAGCGCGAATTTTGGCATTAGTTTCGCGGAATGCAGTGTTACGTGTAATACCGTTCCAGCGGAATTGCTGTGGGTTGGAAGCAACATTCAAAGTGTCCGTGCCCAAGTCATAAACCAGAGCCTGGGAGGCCACATCCGTGCTCAAAATCCGACCCTTGACAATAGCGCTGTTAGATAAATCAAAAGTAAATGTCGTAAGATCAAAGAAGTTATCGCCATTGGGCGAGAACGGGTTTGGATTCGGGCTGGGATCAATGACCGTAATATTCATGTCGCTCAGGAAAATCACGCCGTTTGCCAGCGAGTCCGGCGGATTTTCATTAAAGACATCATCGGTCATGCGGACAAAGATGTAATTCGCGCCGATTTCCAGCGGCACATCCACGGCAAATGCGCCGAACTGGTCTGTCGTCACCGGCGTCACCAATTGTGGCGGAGTAAAGTCCACATCCGGCAAAGAGCCGGCATCCGATCCGTCGGGTTGATTGGTAAACAGGCTGTCATTATCCACATAAATCTCGACGGTGACATTGGCCTCGCTCAAACCGTTGGTGCGGACAATGCCACGCAGTTCAAATGGTGTGACACCGACAACACTGGCCGGCAATTGCAACAGAGCCTGCTCCGGCTCCTCGTTGTCAATCTTGAGCGAAATGCGCTCGGTGGCAGTATTGGCCGCGCCATTGGTGGCCGCAGTCACCCGAATTTGATAAAAACCAGGCGCTTGCGGGTCCGGTGACTGGAAGTTGAGCGAGCCGTTTGGCACCGCGCCGTTCCAGATCACCTGCTGCGGATTGGCTAAACCATATTGCGTCCCGCTGAAAATCGTCGTCAGCAACGTGCCGGAAATAGACAAGACATCCACGGTCACTGTGGCCGAATCCGTCGTAATCGAATAAGTAATATACGTTTCATCCAATTGGTTATTACGGTCTTGCGGCGAGAAAACATCCGGCGTCACCGTCAAACCGTCAACCGACAGCTCGGAAGTTTGCTTAATCAAATAGCGCGACCTGTTGGCGACATTCAGCGTATTGCCCGAAGTCGCCGTGACATTGCCTACGTTATCACGGCCTTGCACAAAGATGTAGTTCTCGCCGATATTCAACTCCACGTCCATTTGGAATGTGCCGTTGATGGACACATCGGCAATATTCGTATAGTCAAAGGGTATCGGCGGCGTCACATCGGTCGTCGCGCAACCCGCGCCCGTACCAACTAAACAGGAATCGTCATCAATAGAATAGAACACAGCATAGTCAGCCGTCGGCAAACCTGGATTCGGATCAGCAAAACCATTTAAGGTAAATGTCGCATTGCTGGTGGTCAGGGTAAAGCCGCCGGGAACCGCTATCGCGCCCGACGGTGTGGCCAAACGCGGCGTTGCCGGGGCGGTATCGTCATAAACCACCGTCCGTTTGAACTTAGCCGTATTGCCCTGATCTTTGACTTCAACAACGACCGTATACGGGCCGCAGCCGACGCCAAGCGGCGTATCACACGGGATCGTCCCAGTGGATGTCGTCGTTTGATTACTCGGGAAGGTAAAAACAATCGGATTATTCAACGTGTTAAAATTGAGAGTATCGGCATCAACAATCACCCCGCCGGTTTCGCCCAAACGGTCATAAACCCGCATGATGGCGCGCACGGTACTGGCGACTTCCGATCCGGCGTTAATATCGGCGCTAATCGTCGCAAAGGTCGGGAACTCGCCGGCCGGAACGCCGAACTGCGAGAAATGGGTCGGCTCGACTTCAACAGCGGAGAAACTCAGCAGTGACAAATAGGTGCGCCGCACGGCGGAACTGTCCGATACGTTTTCAACGGAATCGACCGCAACGGCCCAGATATAATTAACGCCTTCAAACAATTCTACATTCGGCACAATAAAGGAGCCGGAAGCATTGGTCGCCACCGGACCGACCGGGTTCTTTTCTAAGAAGCCGTCGGCTAAATTGTCGTCTACATAAACATAAATACTCACATTGGGTTCAGAAATACCGCGCACGGTAATCGGACTTTCCAGCATAAAAGTATCCGGGAAAGCCGGGTCAAACACCGTCGGCGGATTGGGCGCAGTCGTATCCAAACGGATCGGCGCCAGCGCGGTAGCCCGCACGGTGCCGGCGGCATCGGTGGACAGACGCGCAACGATCATGAAACGGTAGTTGCCGTCGTTGGCCGTGCCGTCGCCGCTCGTATTGGGATCGCCGGTGACGCTCACATGCGGATAGCCAAAGCTGGCCGGGTTGAAATTCCGATTGTCATACGCGGCGGCTGCGCCGGGGCCGGGCCGGTTCAATAAACCATTCCAGGTGAAGGTATGGGTCAAGCCGGTTACTTGGCTGACATCCACGGCCAAAGTGTCAATAACCGGTGTCAGCGCGTTGGCGGGAACAACAAACACCGTGACCAGCGCATTTTCGCTCAGGCTGTAAGAAACCGTCGTCGCGTCCAACGCGTTATCGGCATTGGGCGAAAAATTGTTCGGGCTGGCCGTCGCATCCGCAATATTGACACCGGTCAGGAAGGTCGTCTGTGAGGCCGACCAGTTTGGCGAAACGCAGGCTTCGTTACCTACAGCGTCAATCGCCCGGGCGCGGATCGTATTAGCCCCGCCGATTAAGGGAATGTTCGCGGTAAAAGTACCTGTAGCCGAAACCGTCACCGTCGCCACCAACGATTCCAAACCGCCCTGGGCCACGCTGCTGCGATAGACCAGCACGGTGGATAATGGCTCGGCGGTACCAGCCACAGAAATCGGGGTTTGGGTCGATGTGGGCGCAATCACTTGCATAATCGGCGCCGGTGGCGGCAAATTGTCAACAATCACGGACAGCGTATCTGTCGCGTCAATGTTGGATGTTGCCGGATCATCAACATAGATGACAATGTTATACAAACCGGTACCACAGGAATCGACTACATTAAACGGACTCGTTAAGGCGCGGTTTGTGCCGTCCCAGCTAAAGCGATGCGGGCCTTGACCGGCCAGAACCTGTTGCGAAGCCGTCGCCGGCGCGCGATAGATCGTATCCGTCTGGCCATGCTTAAAGACGGCTATCCAAGCCATGGCATCGCCGGAAACATCAAACTGAACGGTCGTAAAATCGAAGAGATCGTCATTATTCTTGGGCGAAAACGGCGTCGGATCGACAGTGGCATCCAGAATAGCCAAATCGCTCAGCCGTACCGCCAGAACATTGGAGGGATTATCGGTGATGTTGCCAATCGGGTCAATCGCCCAACCGAAAATGTAGTTGTTGCCGGATGAAATCGAAATTTCCGCGCTGAACAAGCCGGTAACGGCATCGGCCTGCGCCGAGGCGCGCGAAAAAGCCTGTGTGGAATCGGCCACGTTGGTCCGATTTACAAACAAAATAACTGTCGCGCCGGGTTCGGTAATACCGGAAATAGTTGGTGTCGAAGTGGTGACGACGGCAACGGTTTCCAATGGCTTCGGCAACGGGCTGGTCAGGCGCAGTGTATCCGGCGGCAGCAAGTCGACAAAGACAAAGCCGTTGGCAACTTGCGGGGTCAAGCCGGGGAACGTCAGGTACAGATCGGCGTCAAACGCCTGGACTTGCAGCTTGAATGCGCCCTGCTTGTTGACTAAGAACGGCGCGACCGTGGCCGAGTCCGGATCCCAGGCAAAAATATGCGGATTCAACGCATTAAAACGCAGCGTCGGCGCATTCGTGCCGGCTGCGCCAATCGTATCCACCGGCGTACCGGTGTCCGTATAGACAATCAGCCGCATGTAAGCGTCTTTAGTAATATTGTAGGTAATTGTCGTAAAGTCGGCCACAAAGTCGCCATTATCCGGCGAGATGATTTGCGGCGTTGTGCTAACGACCGTGACGGCCATTTCACTCAAGGTAATGGAGTCAATGCCGGTCGTCGCAAAGAAAATCGTATCTTCATTGGCCACAGCGTCAGCGACGATGGCATGGATAAAATTGGGAGACAGAGGATTCAAAGTCACGGTCGCTTCAAATTGGCCCAAATTATCGGCGGTAACCGGCGCTAAGGCCAGTCCCGGCGTGGTATCTCCGGTATCGTTGGGATTGCGGTCATCGTCCACCACAACGGTTACATCCGCGCCGGCTTCCGTCCGACCGCGTACCGTCAAAGACGGTTCGGTCGTAAAGTTAAAGCTGCTGTCCGGATAAGTAATCAACGACCGGGTCAGGCTGTTGATCACCGGCGGGGTCACGTCCACCACAATCGGCTCCAACTGCACAGTCGAATCGCCCGGCACACCGTTGATCAATTGGATAGCCCGCACACGCCAATAGTAGTTGCGATTGTCATTGGCAATGCTATCACTCGCCTGCGTAAAATACGACGGCAGCGGATTCGTCACGCCGGCATCGGCATAGGAAAGACCGGCAGCAGTTGTAATACGGCCGTTCCAAGCGTAGGTGTGGGTCACGTCAATAAATTGCGAACCGGATAACGTATCGGCGAAAGCAAGGGTGTTGAGTAACACCGGAGTCGGACTGCGATCGGCATAGATTTCCACCCGCACAATCGAAGTCTGCTCCAATTGGAACGCCAGGAAAGTATCGTCAAAGAAACCATCAAAACTAGGGCGTTTCAAAATATTATTGCCCGGCGAGAATGGCGTCGGCCCACTGTTGATAACGGTGATCTGATTCTGCGAGACAATCACTCGCTGCGCCCAGTGCCAGGACGGCCCGGCCGCGCCCACCGCCGGTGACGATGTCGAAATTGATCCGCGCGTCGTGAGGGTACCGACACTGCAAGCCGTGTAAATGCTGTCGCGATCCGATTGGTTCAAAAAGGCATCCAGCGCCACAGCATACACATAGTTTTCGCCGATATTCAGATCAGTAACCGTACCGGTAAATGCGCCTGTGGTTGCGTTGGCAACAACTTTGCCGCCGAGAATGTCGGTGGTGGAATTAAACACCCCGTCACTGCTGACATAAAAACGCACCGTGGCCCCGGGCTCGGTCGAACCTTCAATATCAATTGTCGTTTCGGTGGAATTAAGCGCCAGGGTGTTGACCAGTGGCGGAGCCGGGGGCGTATTATCTACAATAATCACACCGGTCTTAATGGCATCATATTGACCATTGACGCCGCCGCTGATTTGGTCGGCCCCAATCTGGTAAATATAGCCGCCGTCGGCTAAAACTTTATCGCGCCATGTGCAAGTATTCGTCGCATTCACCACATTGCTGTTGTTCACCCATTTGGCATTCACCCGGCCATCAAAAGTAATGGCGTGCGGATTCAGGAACGTGCTCAACGTATCCTGGAACACGGTGGCCAAAGTATCGTTGCTAACCGGGTCTTTAATCAGAATCGTCACCACCGACGATTGGGAAATATTGAATGAAAACGTGGCGCGGTCAAACATGCCCGAACCGAGCTTAGGCGCAAACGGATTTGGCTTCACCGCATTCACCTGAATATTGGTGTCACCCAAAATAATCATGATTGAATCCGGCGCAACGCCAAAGTCGGTTGTCTTGTTATAGATCGGATCGCGAGCAACCGCATAGACCCAGTTAGTATCCGGTCGAACCAGCGTCACCGAGCCGGTAAAAGCGCCAGTCAAGGGATCGACAGGGAACTCGCCCATGGATTCGCGCGGCGTTGCCGGATCGTGATCGTCCACAAACAGCTCCACCACGATAGCATCCGCTTCCGGCTGAACAAAGCCGGTGATCTCGACCGGACTGCCGCTGACGCGCGCCGTGTTGTTATTGGTCGCCGGCGTCTGGAACTGCACCGGTTGGGGCGGCTTGTTATCAATCCGCAAATAATCAATCAAAGCGCTGGTTACATTGGCCGCAGGAACAAAGTCAATAACCTCAACTTTATAAAATTGATCTAACTGACCTGCCGAAGCCGGAACAGTGTTGCCGGTATCCATGCCATTCCAGGTATAGGTATGCGGATTGGCAATCTCAAATAATCCGGTTAGGCTACCGGTCGTAAAAAACAGTGGGCCCGAGGGGTTATAAATATTAATGGTGACTTCATGTGACAATGAAGCGTCACCGCCACGAACATTATAGGTAAAGGTTGTATTCTCAAAAGCATTGTCATCATTTTCCGGCGAGAACGGTTCCGGTTGAATGTCCAGACTGGAAATACCGAATGTGCTTAGCACAATCTTACGCGGCGGGTAGCTAAGACCACCCGGATCATTGGCATTGGATCCGCACAAAAAGTTTGAGAACTGCAAGTCCGACCGATCAAATACGTCAAACTGAATGGCCGTCGTCCCAAGCACAGGATTAAGCGTCAGGCAGCGCCAATAGGTATTGGCTAATGACCCGGCGGTTACCTTCATAAACGCATTATTAAATTCCGCGCTGGCATCCATATCCGTGGCTCTTACCGGCGCGCCGGCAGCCTGAACAATGTAGACGCCATTTTCGCGGCCAAGTATCTGATTTTTAATCAAAATGCGATTGCCGGTCGCCAAAGGAACGCCATCGACGATATCGCCATTTTCAAATGCGTTTGCCAGCGTTGCCGGCGCGCTCGTCGCCACCCGCACATCTGTTTTTTGGAAAGCCGGATTGCCGATCGTCCGCTTGTTGCCGACCGCGTCAACGGCGTAAGCCGTCACCAGATTAAAACCCGGCTCCAGCGTGGCGTTAATGGCAAATTGCCCGTCCGCGCCAATGACGGCCGTGCCTTGCGATTGCAAAAGAGAAGTCGCAATGACCTGGCCCGAAGCTTTGGATTGATCGGTGCCGGTCGGAATGACAAAAACTTCCACCGTCACACCCGGTTCAGGATGCGAACCGCGGATCTCAACCGGATTGGTCGAAACCACCGGATCAAGGCTATAGTTCGCGCAAGGAACAGGATATTCTAATGTAGGCGCGACCGGCGGCGTATTATCCACGACCACGGTTGTATATTCCTGCACCACCTGGTTGGACAGCGCCTGATTGCGGGAACGCGCTTTGATCCGCGCCGTGTAAACGCCGGAAACGACAAAGCTGTCCGGATTGGCCACACTCTTCTTGCCATCCCAAATTACATAAAGTGGACTTAAAGCCGCCGCGTATGGCTGATAGGGGTAAACCTTCACCAGCCCGCTATCGCTGCTGATGATTTCAATGGAAACATCCGCGTCTTCACTCAAACTGAACGAGATCAGCGTCTGATCCAAAAAGCCGTCCATATTCTTGGGCGAGAACGGATCCGGATTGGCGTCTACATTTGAAAGCTGCGGCAGCAACTGATCATAATAGAATTTATAAGTCTTCGGTAAACCCGTGTTACCCGCCAAATCCACCGGCGTAATCTCAATCTCGTAGAAGCCTTCAACCGTCAGTTGGTTAAACAACAAAATGATCGTCTGGTTGCCGTCATTCGTAATGATCGGCGCAACCGGACCCGGACCGGTGATGGTCACGGTAGAGGCATTCAAATCGGCCTTAAGCTGATTTAAAATCGGAATAGGTAAAGATGGGTTGGCAGCATCTGTCAAACGCACCGCCAAACGGGTGACGGCCCCACTAATCGTAGTGGAATCCGTATTGGCCGGAACAATTGCCCGCTGTTGATTGAACGTCCCAAAATTGCTGTATACAAACACAGAATCAATCAATGGAGCAGAGGTATCGTAGTAAAAATAGTATGAAAACGAGTCGGGCGGCGTCAGCACATTGGCGGCATTATCCTGCGCATGAATAATAAACCGATACAAGCCATCTTTCGTGCCGTCCGTTGGAAACCGGTTGAAAAATTTGAATGCCAGTGTGTCCGGTCTATTTGTAAGAATTCCATCCGAGGCTGTAGCGATAACACTAGCCGGATTGAAGCCGTCCCACAACTTGACAAAAGTCAGGCCGGGGTTGTAGTTAATTCCCACGCCGCTTTTATCCTGCAGCATAACCGCGATCGAATCAAACGGTGCGCCGATCACAAGCTTATGCACGGGAAAGGTGCTGAGGATAACCGGCTCTTCCGTACCTATGGTATCGATCGTGAATTGAATCACATCGTTAGTAACATTACCAACTTGATCTACGGCGGAAATCTGAATGCTATAAATGCCCTCGGGTAATAGTGTATCGGCGATCCCTAAAGTGAAAACTAGAGAATCCACATTGCTCGTGCTGTACAATGTGTCGCGGCCAACAACCGCACCGTTCGGGCCAATTAACGTTATCGAGCTTTGCGGAAAAAGAATGTCGTTGGCATCATAGAGAATAGCCCAAATATGCGACAGATCCACATTGAACGGATTCAAGACCGAATTGTCTGAGGGGAATGTCTTTACGATCAGCGGATTCGTGATATCGCGCCGTATGGTTATCTCGCTAAACCCACTCCAGTTATAAGCTTCATCTCGGGCTCTGGCAGCAATAACATTTGGTCCATCGTTTAACGTCACCGCATCAAATGTAAAGCTGCTCGTGGCTGGATCAACAGGATTCCGACCAACAAGCAGGGCATTTCGGTATAATTCGACTTCCACCGCCCCACCACCCGGCACAATGCCATCAATGTCAACGGTTGGTTCTTTGGTCAGCAAAAATGGCACTAAATAAACCGGGTTGTTTGGCGGGTCCAGATCCACTAAAATCCGTACTTGATCGAACGCCGACACAAAACCATCTGTAGCATGAACACGAAAAACATAATCACCCGTATCTAATGTTCGTCCCTGATGGTCAAACCCTTCCCAAATCACGGTTTGCGGATTAAACACCGGGTACTCGGTTTGATACGGATAATAACGAACCGTATCCAAAGCCGCGTATGTACCAAACGTAAATTTATCCCCAACCGTATAAACCGCAGAGGTATCGCTCGAAATTAAAAACGAAAATAAAGCTCCGGCTGAGAATGTTGTGCCGACAGTACCGGCATAAGCGCCACCGGTCGTACTGGTAACATTAAAATTCGTAGCGGTGGTAAATGTGACGGTCCAATCTTCCGTTCTAATCAATTCCGCTGCCGTTGGGAAAATGGTAAATGAGGTTAATGTACCATTGCTGACCGTGCCGGCGTCGATAAATTTAGGCACGGTATTGATGACCGCCCCGCACAAAATGTATTTTTCCACCTGCGAGGTAGTTGACAAATCGTAAGACACTGTAGACTGATCATAGAATGTGTCGCCATTGGGCGAAATGACATCCGGATTGGCCGTTAAATTACCAATCTGAATGGCGGAGTTCACATTCACTTCCGCACTAACAATTTCCTGCGCTTTATTACCGGCGTTATCCACGGCATCAAGAACAACCGTGTAGACACCGTTTGGCACCGGGTTACCATAAATATCCGTTTTGTCCCAATCGATTTGATTACGGGTAATACCACTGCCACTAGTGGAGCTTGCAATAGTTAACTCGGATGCTGTGCCCGAAACGGTCCGGACTAACTCATCAAATACATTATAGATCTGGGCATCATAAACGACATCTTCAGTCACGCTAAAAAACAGGTCCTCATCCGTAAAACCAAACAATTCGGGGCGGGTGATGTCCACTTCAAGCGGTCCGGAGGTTGTCCAGATATTGAATTGACCGTCACGAGCAATAAATTGAAACGCATGATTTCCCTCCGGAACACTATTGCCCAGATCATCCCGACCATCCCACAAAAACCGCTGGTTTCCAACAGCCACGTTAGTGACGTCTATCGTGTGCGGCACCGCCGGCTCCCCCGGAATTAAAGCCGCGCCGCTATCAATCGAAAATCTGTTTTGATAAACAGCCGTAGGTGCTCCCGGCGGCGGGGTTTCGGTTACCAGATCGTTTACCCGAAAAGTTCCGATTGTAAAGTCATTTCCATCGGAATAGGCCCATGGCGTTGTCGAACGATAAACCGTATAGTAGATGGCTTCAGGAACCGGCTCCCATTCAATCCGTACCTGTTGATTCACCGCAGTCGGTGTCACAGCAACCTGATTGCTGGGCAAGGTTTCGCGCGTATAAAAGAATAATTGTAAAGGGCATAAAGCGCGGCCTTCATCAAAGGTTACCCAGGCGGTTACGATATAATAATATGTTGTACCGACTAACAGACTGCTCGCCCCCGGGGTAAGGGTTGCACTCGAAATCATCGGGCCGTTTTCCAACTCCGGTCGGTCGGTCGGCGGGCAACCAAGTGCTTGGGCATTGCCGAAATAATCAGGAAAGCATACTCCACTTATATACACACCCAAGCATCCAGTCGTCTGCGGAGTGGAAAATGTCCCAACAAGATCCGAGCCCGTCCAACCACTACTACCCTTTTTGACATATACGCCGTAAGCAACGGCATTTGGAACCGGATCCCAAGAAAGGTGAACGGCCCATCCGGTAAAACCGACCGGTAATACCGGCAGAATTAAATTCATGTTACGGCTTTTGATGCCCTCAAAAGTCCGAAAGGTCCCAGCCGGATCAACATCCACATTAACAAAACTTGTGAAAGCCAAGTCATAGACCCCGGACGCAAGACCGCCAATCGTAAGAGCAATGAGATCCCATTGTACAGTTTCGATTGACGGCGGCACGACATAGGGCGTAGGCGGGAATATATTGAATACCCGATTGAGCGTGGCTGACGAATCATCCACCAGCGTATAAAAAATTGTGGTTGTATCTTTGACGCCATCGTTTTGCGGCGAAAACGGATCCGGATCCGCATAGTAGTCAACCACACCCGGTCTGTTACTAGCCTGCGCCACCGGTGCAAACCCCAATGATGCGCCGATTAACATCAACGCGCAGTACAACCCCGAAATTAAATAGAGCTTCCTCATTACTTCCTCTCCTTTATGGCGTCCTTTTGGATGGAACGAAACGGACTGAGAGCAACAATTTATAAAAAACATGAATTCACAAATAGACCGGAGCAGCAAAAATTTACGTTGCCTGTCACTAAACAATGAGCTTTGTTACTTTATAAAAATAGCTTTCACGTGCAAAAGCCCCCCCGCAAGATCACGCGGCGAAGGCTTAAATACAAAAACGACTAAACGAGCTAACTCTTTTATAATCATATAGATACGTTTTTTTCAGGGATCGTTTTAAAGCGGATTTTTTCATAACATCTTTATTTGTATACCATTACATCTGTATCCTTAAGAAATTACTTTAAGTAAAGTATAGCAGAAAAAAAATGTTTGTCAAGCAAAAAAAAGGTAACGCTAAAAGCTATTGGCTGTTAGCCTTACGCATCATGGCAGCCCGGTCGTCTGACTTGCCTAACCTGAATTATTGACCACGAAGCACACTAAACACACGAAAGGGTTGTCATTTAAAAAGTTACGCATCCAAAACGAAAAAAGTAAAATTTTAAGCCTGAAATTGATAAACCCTTACTTTTTGTGCCTTTCGTGGATTTCGTGATTAATTTAATAAAATTATTCCCAAACATTTGCGCGGCGCACGAGAATGTTGTAGCTCAGATTAGCAATCTGAGCATACTTGGAGAAAGCACAGAATGCTATTCTGTGCTACAATTGCGGCTGACCACTTTATGAATTCTTCAGGCTAAATTGTGGATGTACTGCGTTCAGATTCTCAATTATGGGCAAAAAAACATTCGGTTTTACGATTTTTCGTCATTGTTGATTGCACTTAGCGGCGTCACAATTGCTTTTTTTATCCGCGCCAAAACGCGCTCCCGACCCAACAGGACCATCACTTCAAATAGGCCGGGGCTAACACCTTTGCCGGTAATCGCCACCCGAACCGGATGGATCAGATGACCCGCGCCAATGCCAAACGCCGCAGCGCGCTGCCGAACGCAGGCTTCCAAACTTGCTTCATCCCAAATCGTCAGCGCGCTCAAGTCATCGACTAACTGCTCAAGACGCTGACCGGACTCGCCCTTCCAATGTTTTTGAACTGCTTGCGGATCAATCCGGTAGGACTCCGTAAAAAAATAGTCGGTATACTCCGGCGTGTCACTGCAGAGCCGCAACCGGGATTTAAACAGATCAAACACTTTTAGCAGCCAATCGCGCTGCTGCTCGGCAAATTGAACATCCAGCAAGCCGGCCTCGATCAGTTGCGCAGTCATTGGCTCGAATAGCTCAGCCGCGGTCTTCTGATTTATGTATTGTCCGTTCAGCCACTTCAGTTTTTCCACATCAAATATGGCGTTGTGCGGATTGATGCCGTCCAGAGAAAAGGCGTCGACCAATTCCGCTAATCGAAAGATATCGCGATTTGAGCCGTCGGACCAGCCCAGCAGCGCCAAAAAGTTGCGCATTGTCTCGGCAAAAAAGCCCTGCTTTTGATACTCTTCCACCGAAGTTGCGCCATGCCGTTTACTTAAACGCTTTTTGTCCGCGCCCATAATCAAGGGAACGTGGGCAAATTCCGGCGGCTTTTTACCCAGAGCCTGATAAATTAATATTTGTTTGGGAGTGTTGGAAAGATGATCCGCGCCGCGAATGACATGGCTGATGCGCATGTCAATATCATCGACAACGCAGGCTAAATGGTAGGTGGGCATCCCATCCGAACGCAGAAGAACAAAATCATCCAGATATTCGTGCTTGACGGTAACTTGCCCGCAGACCCGGTCGTGAAAAGTTGTTTCGCCCGGGGCTAACTTGAGCCGCACGGCATACGATTCGCCGGCGGCAATTTTTTGCTGCGCTTCATCTCGCGAGAGCGCCCGGCATGCGCCACTGTAGCGCCATTTTTCGTAATCTTCGCTCTCGCGCTTTTCCGCAAAATCTCCCTGCGGACAGAAACATAAATAGGCCGCCCCGCTCCGAACCATTGTCTGAACGCGCTCGCGGTACAGATCAAGCCGCTGCGATTGGTAAAAAGGGCCTTCGTCCCAATCCAGGCCCAGCCAGTTTAAACCAGCCAATATCCGCTCGACCATTTCCGGTGTCGAGCGGGCCGTGTCGGTATCTTCAATCCGCAGAATAAAGCTGCCCTCATTTTTGCGGGCAAAAAGCCAATTAAAAAGAGCGGTACGGGCCCCGCCTACATGCAAATAACCGGTTGGGCTAGGCGCAAAACGAACGCGAACATCCCCCATTTTCAACCTCTGCACCAAAAATGATGTGCTATTAAATGTAAAAAGGAATTGGCTCGCGCACGAACCAATTCCTTATAAAATGGCGGAGAGGGAGGGATTTGAACCCTCGGTAGAGCTTTTGACCCTACGACGGTTTAGCAAACCGTTGCCTTCAGCCGCTCGGCCACCTCTCCGGGTCTTTACATTTTAAATTTTTTATTTATTCTGGCGGAGGTGGAGGGACTCGAACCCCCAAGGGTGTTAACCCGGCGGTTTTCAAGACCGCTGCCTTACCAATTAGGACTACACCTCCAAATTTGGAAGCGCTAAGATATGTTTTACATACAGCCTTTGTCAATGAAAAAAATGCGCCCCGTGTAAAAAGTAGTGCATATACGCTAAAGGGTAGGAAGTTGCATTTTAAACCGCCCATTACATTATAATAGACATTAGTACGGCGTCCCGCAACCTTCACAAAACTTAGCCCCATCCACCTTTTCAGCGCCACAATTTGCACAGAACTTGCTTTTAACGCGCGCTTCTTTATCACGCTTGTCCTTTTCCATCTTGGAGCGCATAAAACCCGGCATGTCATCTTGACCTAACGGCGCACAGGCCGCACATTTCTTTTTGCCGGCATTCCAACAACTGCTGCAAACATGCCGACCGCAATCATCGCACTTTAAAAAATGATGCTCCGCCATTTTCAATGATTTATTAAAGCTCTCTTTTTGAAACTCCCGCAGCTCCAGGGCCTTCATATCCGATAAACTGCCCTTGGCCTTGCCGGATATAGACATCCCCAGCCATTTGGCTGCCATCACTGCGTCGTGCCCCGGACCGGATGGTTTTTTAAAAAAGTCGGGGCGATAGGATTTGTTACAGCCTTCACAAAAAAATTCGTAAGCATGTCCCATTGGATCGCTTAAGTCTTTGAAATTATCTTTAAATGCTTTTTGCTTTTGGACGCTCGACGGCATGGCCCCTGTCTGAGGCGCAACCGCTTTTGTCGGTTGAATCTTCGGCGCGGCTTTTGGCGCGGGCGGCTCTTCGTGGGAAGTCGGCGCGGCCGCTTTTGATTCCATAGCATCCTCATCATCAAAAGCAATCGCGCTTGACTTTGGCGCACTTTCTTCCACTTGCGGGGCAGGTCGACGAACCGGCTCCGGGGCGCTGGTCAACATATCGCCATCATCAAACGACAGGCTGCCGCCGGCTTTCGGCACACTTAGCTTTTGCTTCTGGTGCGGCATTTGTGGCTTCGTCGTCGGTTCTGCCGCCGGCTTCGGTTTTGGCACAGCCGACGGAGCGGCTTGCACAGGGGCTGCAGAGCCCTCAGCCGCTTGTTTGATACCAACATAATCACCAAAATGCTTTTTTACAGCCGCCGCTTTTTCCTTATCCAGCGCTTTAAAAATAACAACCGGCGCTTGCTCTACAATTTTAGCGACAGCCGCCTCCGGTTTTTTTGTCATCGCCGCCAATTTTTTGATGATGCCTTCCTTTGTTTGCTCATCATCAATCGGCTTTAAAACAACATCATACTTTTCAATTCCAGACATATTTCCTCCAAGCACCTGGCCAAAACGCGCTTAGGATTGCGTATTAAATAATTTCTGCATTCGGCTGTCATCATGGCAAGCCGTTTTTGCGAAACCATCTCGTGAGTCAGGCCGGGATTGCGTCGTCGCAAAAAGCGCTCCTCGCAATGACGGAAACGCGGAAGTTGTTTATTACACTTTCCTTAGCTTAATATAGCACGGACTTTTTCGACTATCTTTAACGGACTAAATGGCTTTGAGATATATTCGTCCGCTCCGGACGAATAGGCCATTTCTTTATCACGGCTTTGGCCTTTTGCTGTCAAAATAATAACGTAAATACCTTTGGTTTCAGGATCGTTTTTAATTATCGTACAAACTTCGTAGCCATCTTTTCTGGGCATCATAACATCCAAGAAGACCAGGGATGGTTTAAGGCGCTTGACTTTCTCAACCGCCTCTTCGCCATTCTCTGCAACCTCGACTTCAAAACCCTCATCTTCTAATAGAAAACATAGCGGCCCACGAATGCTGGGATTGTCATCTGCAACCAAAATTTTGTGCTTTTGCGCCATGATGCGCTCCAATTTAGGCAAAAAAACTTCTTATTTAGTTATGTAATAATAAGTTGGAAAATAATCGATCCTGCCGGTAAATGATACACCGTTATTGCTTAACTGTCAAGAAAAATTGCGGGCTCACCAATGCGGCAAGGTGAATCACTTTCAAATTTTCCAGTGACATCCTATTTCCGCCGCTGTATTTTATGGCCTGTAAATGTCAGACAACTATATCACAGTTCCAAAACAAAGGAGACCGTCCATGCGCCCCAATAATCCGTGCAAGTTGAACCGAATGGGCCTGATATTTGTCAGGCTTATTTTCATTCTGACCGTCCTGCTGAATTCAGCCGGCGCTTTGGCTCAGCCCGTTGAAATAGACATCTTTGTCGATGCCACCGAGTTGCCCCGCAAATTGCTCCGCAGCCAAATAAAGATGAACCTGCCGAAATCCAAAGCTATTCTATATCCGAAGTGGATTCCGGGCACACACGCCCCATCCGGCCCACTGCAAAACATTGGCGGCTTAACGCTTCAGGATACGACCGGCAAAGCCATTGAATGGACGCGAGACTGGTCGGATCTGTATCGCCTGTTTGTCCATACAACAGACAGCGGCCAGCCTTGCAAAATCGACCTGACCTACATCTGCAATCAGCCGTCCACAAACTCTGTCGGCGTGGACAGCTACGGGACGCAGACGTTGGGAGTCATCAACTGGAATACCCTGGCAATCTATCCGGAAGGCATTCCGGTACGGGATATTGTCGTCCGGTTGAAGCTGCGTCTGCCGCCCGGCTGGAGCTATGGCACGGCCCTGTTGACCGACAGTAAAACGGATGATATCGTTACCTTCAAACCGGTTATGTTTGAGGAGTGGATCGACAGCCCGCTGATTTGCGGCCGCTATTTTCGCACGGTCAATGTCGCTGCTCCAACCAAGGCCAAATATTACGTAGACCTGGTCGCCGACGAAGCGTTCCAGTTGCCGGAGAACGACTCCACCTTTGCCGTCTATTCGCGGCTGGCGCAGGAGGCCGAAACGCTGTTTTCACGCCCCCATTTTACAGCTTACCACTGGCTGGTAGTCGCCAGCAACCAACTGACCGGCGGAATAGGCCTGGAGCACCGTAGTTGTAGTTTGAATGGCGTCAAGGCCGATGCCTTTAAAGATCCAAACGCATTCGACCCGAACTTTGCCATGCTGATGTCCCATGAATTTGGGCACAGCTGGTGCGGAAAATATCGGCTGCCCGAAGGCATGTTGACCCCCGATTATATGGCGGATAAAAATACAAATCAGCTTTGGGTCTACGAAGGTTTGACCCAATATCTGGGCTATGTTTTGGAGTACCGCTCAGGCATTTCCAAACCGGACGAGATGAAGGATCGTTGGGCCGCTTCCATCACCGGTTTTGACGCCATGAAAGGCCGGCGCTGGCGTGATCTGGAAGATACCCAATTAGCCAGTTCTATCTTGCGGGGCGGGTCAAAAAGCTGGGCATTTCTCCGGCGTTCACAGGATTATTACTCTGAAGGCGCACTGATCTGGCTTGAGTTTGACGTGATGATCCGCAATGCCACCAACGGCAAAAAAAGTCTGGATGATTTTTGCGCGCAGTTTTTCGGCACGGGTGACCCGGCGGCTTATGCCGTTCCATTCAATCAGGCGGAAGTGGTGACAATTTTGACCGGGCTGGCTGATTTGCCCTGGAGCGATCTCATTGACCAGAAGGTCAACCGCACCCAGCCGGCGTTTGATTTGACCCGAATGGAGCCGACCGGCCATCGGGTGGGTTTCACCGACAAAAAGTCCGGCTTTCTGACGAAAATGGAGACCGCCCGAAAATGGCACATCTATTATGAATCGTTAGGACTGTCCGTCAACGACGAGGGCAAGATTGGCGATGTGACGCCGGAAGGCCCGGCCGATAAATCCGGACTCTATGCGGATGTAGAGATTGTCGCGGTTGACAGCATGACTTTTTCCATTGACCGCCTGGAACGAGCCATCAAGCAAAGTAAACAAACCGGCAAGGTAGTTCTGCTGACCAAAGCCAACGATATTTTCAAAGAAGTTGTCATCTCGTATAATGCCGGCCTGCGCTATTTTACGCTGGAACGAATCGACGGTAAACCGGACCGTTTGCAGGATATTTTTGCACCCAGAGTCGGCAAGAAAAAGTGATGCATTCTTTCACCATAAAACCCTAAGGGTTTTCCATCAGTGAGATACGAATGCCGCAAAATTTTACAACTTTTGAGCTTAAAACCCTTAGGGTTTTGCAGGTATCGTCCGACCCGCGCTATTACCAAATTTTTGTACTGACGTGTCTGTTGATTTATGGCTGGTTTGGGCTGAATTTCGACATCGACCCGCTTCAGGCGACAGCCATGGTCACGACGGCGATGGCGACGCAGTATATCGGCACGCGGCTGGTCAGGTTGCCGGCCTTCGATCCTCGCAGCGCCTGGATTTCTGCCTTGTCGCTGTGCCTGCTGGTGCGGGCCAATAGCTTGGCGTGGGCGACGCTGGCCGCCGTCTTATCCATTGGCAGCAAGTTTGCGCTGCGCCGGCAGGGCAAGCATATTTTTAATCCAACCAACTTCGGCATCGGGCTGTTGATTGTCTTGACCGACGGCATTTGGGTTTCGCCGGGGCAATGGGGCAGCGTGGCTTTTTTCGCCTTTTTTGTCGTTTGCCTGGGCGGTCTGGTTGTCTATCGGTCGGCCCGCAGCGATGTGACCTACGCATTTCTGGCCTTCTATCTGGCGGTGTTGTTTGGCCGCGCTTTGTGGCTGGGCGATCCTTTGACGATCCCGTTACATCAGTTGCAAAGCGGCGCATTTTTGATCTTCACTTTCTTTATGATTTCCGATCCTAAAACCACGCCGGATTCCCGCGCTGGGCGCATTCTATTTGCCTTTTTGGTGGCGATTGGGGCCGGATTTGTGCATTTTAAAATGTTTCAACCCAACGGCCTGATTAAATCACTGCTGTTCATGTCACTGCTGACGCCGGTGATCGACAAACTGCTGCCCGGGCCGAAATACGAATGGCGGCTCAATCAAAAGCAAATTCTTGTGACATAGTCATTATTCTATCCCATTCCATCAAACCCGGAGGTTGCCCGATGAAGCATATATTTTTAACGCTATTGATTTCAGTCGCCATCGTCTCACAAGCATGGTCATTCTGCGGCTTTTACGTGGCCCGCGGCGACGCCAAGCTGTTCAACAAAGCCTCACAGGTGGTGCTCGTCCGTGACGGCAACCGCACCGTGCTGACCATGATCAGCGATTACCAGGGCGAGCTGCGCGAGTTTGCCATGGTCGTGCCGGTGCCGACGTTTATCGAGCGGGAGCAGATTCATGTCGGCGACAAGGCCGTTGTCGATCATTTGGATGCCTATACCGCCCCGCGCCTGGTGGAGTATTTTGATGATGACCCGTGCGCTCCGGTAGCGATGCCGATGGTAGCGATGTCTTTAGGGACGGAAGACGAAAGTAACGAGAAGCGAAAAAACGGCCCGAAAAGCCTGGGCGTGACGGTGGAAGCGCAATACACCGTCGGCGAGTATGACATCCTGATTTTGTCGGCTAAGGAAAGCGGCGGCCTGGAAATCTGGCTCAAGGAAAACGGCTACAAAATCCCCAAAGGCGCGGCAGCGGTTTTGGGCAGCTACATCAAGCAGAACATGCGCTTCTTTGTGGCCAAAGTCAACCTGAAGGAGCAATCCAAGCTGGGCTTTTCGTTTCTGCGGCCGCTGCAAGTGGCTTATGAAACGCCCAAATTCATGCTGCCCATCCGCCTCGGCACGGTCAACGCCAACGGCCCGCAGGAACTGTTCATCTACACCCTGACCCGCACCGGCCGGGTGGAAACGACCAACTATCGCCCGGTCAAGCTGCCCAGCGATATTGAGATTCCCGTCTACATCAAAAATGATTTTGCCAACTTCTACAAAGCCATGTTCGATCATCAAGTGCAAGAGCAGGGCATGACCACCGTTTTTACCGAATACGCCTGGGATATGAACTGGTGCGATCCGTGCGCCGCAGATCCGCTGAGCCCGAAGGAATTGCAAGAGTTGGGCGTCTTTTGGCTGACCGATAGCAATCCGAATCAACAATGGAGCGGGCAGGCGGTCGATACCTACGTGACGCGCTTGCATGTACGCTACGATGCCGAACACTTTCCGGAAGATTTGGTTTTTCAGGCCACAAGCGACCGGCAGAACTTTCAAGGCCGCTACATTTTGCGTCAACCCTGGCAGGGCGACGCCGATTGCGACGCCGCCCGCGAATATCGTAAACAATTGCGTGAGCGGATGAAGCAGGAAGCCCAAAATTTGGCCGACCTGACCGGCTGGAAAATTGAGGATATCTCCAAAAAGATGAACCTGCCCGCCGCCGGTTCCGATGGCGAAAAGAAGTGGTGGCAGAAGATGTGGAAAAATTAGCTCATCACTCTAAACTCGGAGGTTCCCCGATGAAGCGTTTCTTTTTAACCCTGTTGATTCTATGCAATTTGAATCTGGAAGCCCGCGCCTTTTGCGGCTTCTACGTGGCCCGCGGCGACGCCAAATTGTTCAACAAAGCCTCGCAGGTCGTGTTGGTCCGTGACGGCAACCGCACCGTGTTGACGATGGCCAGCGATTACCAGGGCGAACTGCACGAATTTGCCATGGTGATTCCCGTGCCTACGTTTATCGCGCGGGAGCAGATTCATGTTGTCGATGGAGCTATTATCGAGCGCTTGGATGCCTACACCGCGCCGCGATTGGTGGAGTATCCTGATGATAATCCATGCGCGCCACAGGTTAAATATCTGGAGATACCGGATGGTGGCGGCTATTACAAGCCGCCCGAAAAAGCTCTCGGCGTGACGGTGGAAGCGCAGTATACCGTCGGCGAGTACGACATCCTGATTTTATCGGCCAAAGAAAGCGGCGGCCTGGAAATCTGGCTCAAGGAAAACGGCTACAAAATCCCCAAAGGCGCGGCAGCGGTTTTGGGCAGCTACATCAAGCAGAACATGCGCTTCTTTGTGGCCAAAGTCAACCTGAAGGAGCAATCCAAACTGGGCTTTTCCTTTTTACGGCCGCTGCAAGTGGCCTACGAAACGCCCAAATTCATGCTGCCCATCCGATTGGGTACGGTCAACGCCAACGGCCCGCAGGAGCTGTTCATCTACACCCTGACCCGCACCGGCCGCGTGGAAACGACCAACTATCGCCCGGTCAAGCTGCCCAGCGATATCGACATTCCCGTTTATATCAAGAGCGACTTTGCCAATTTCTACAAAGCCATGTTCGACCATCAGGTGCAAGAGCAGGGCATGACCACTGTCTTTACCGAATACGCCTGGGATATGAACTGGTGCGATCCGTGCGCCGCCGATCCGCTAAGTCATAAAGAGCTACTGGATTTGGGTGTATTTTGGATTAATCGCTCGACAGAAGAAAATTATAATATGGTACAAGTAGACGTTTCTGTGACGCGCCTGCATGTGCGCTACGATGCCGAACATTTTCCGGAAGATTTGGTTTTTCAGGCGACGGGCGACCGGCAGAACTTTCAAGGCCGCTACATTTTGCGCCAGCCCTGGCAAGGCGACGCCGATTGTGAGGCTGCCCGCGAATATCGCAAGCAATTGCGCGAACGCATGAAGCAGGAAGCCCAAAACCTGGCCGATCTGACCGGCTGGAAAATCGAGGACATCTCCAAAAAGATGAATCTGCCTGCCGCCGGTTCCGAAGGCGAAAAGAAGTGGTGGCAGAAGATGTGGAAGAATTAGGCTAAAAATTTGCCTGCTATATACATCTCAACATTTGCGCTGCGCACGAGAATCTTTACCGCAAAGTTTCCTCGTTCCGAAGTTGCACTTGGGAACGTAATTATTCGCAAAGCTACACTTTGCAATTTATTTCATAGCTTAGCGTTACAACACTTTCGAAATACAATTTCGGTTGCAGCGACGCTCCCAAGTGCAACTTGGGAATGAGGTAAAACCAATGTGCCGATCAGGGCAATTTTCATTCGTTTTGACTTTCAACCAAAGATTTAAAAACAGAGTAAGTATATTGGATTCACGCGGAGTCTATCGTATTAGCATCATTTTTCCAGTCGCTATTTTTTGCCCGGCCTGCAAACGATAGAGATAGACTCCGCTGCTCAGCGGTTTTCCGGCGTCATTTATTCCGTTCCAGCTAACGGTATGTACATCGGAGTCGCACGGCTCGCTGAGCAGGCTTCTTACGAGTTGCCCGGCCGAATTATAGATGCGAAGCGTCACGGCTTGCAGTGACATTGGCTGCGAATTGGGCAGGGTGAAGGCAACAGTCGTCGCATCCGTGAAAGGATTCGGATAATTCCGCGCAAGCCATTGGTCGGATAGGGCTTGATCCGCGTCCGTATCTTCAACCGCCAAACGGGTTGAGTCCGGTCCATCATAAACAATGAAATACCTGTTGCCGACAGCTTCTGTCCACACGATCCCGCCGTACGGATCATGAATTTGGGCGGGACTGTACGAAGCCATGCCGGGCGTTTGGCTTATGTTGACAAGGGGATCAATTTTTCCTTCAGACGCATCGAAAATAACTGAAACAATTTCGCCGCCCTCCTGCCAGACAATGCGATATTTTTTATCAGTCAGGCAGGCGATGGTTGCGCAATCCGATGGAATGCCCGGCGTGTTGCTGATATTCAGTTTCCAGCCCTCCTGCTGAGGGATGCCGAAGAAAACTTCGCGATCAACAATAGTTCCCGAAATTGGCTGCCCGATAAAGACAATGCCACGGTCGAGCGGCCACCCATTCACGTTGTTGGGATAACTGTAGGATGGAAACATCTCATGTGCGCTTGTGTCATCATAAGCAGGGTAAACATCGCTGACATGCGGGGTTGAAGCGAACCCAAAGATGTCATGCTGTTGTCCGTTTAGAATCTGAATCAACATGAAGCTCTCCGCCCAACCCGGGCCATGGATGTCAGCCGGCGTAGAGAAGGCATACATGTAGGTGAGAAGCTCTAACTGCGGATTAACGACCTGTGGATACCAATTCCAATTACGAATGGAGAAATAAGGAGGATGGAGTCGGTTCTGAAATATCCAGCAAAATGAGGGCGATAAAAGATAGACGCTACCGCTATTATTCACATAATCCTGTGACATGACCACGACGCCCATCGTACCTTCAGGGCTCTGGGTGTTAATAATGATCTCGTGTTCCGACCAATTTTCGTAAACGCCTTTACGGCAGCGAAGATGTTGCGCCGTGTTCCCTTCCGTCCAAGTCACATATAGCGTGTCGTTCAAATCCATTTCCAATGCCGGATATTCGGAAGTTGCCCCGGCAGTGTTGCTCAGATTGAGCCCGGCACGCCAGGTCAGGCCATGATCGGTGGAATAAGCGTAAAAGATGTCTTTGTAGCCTAAATCGTCGTCAGCGGTGTATATCAGATGCAAATTACGGTTTGAATCCCGGATGATCTTTTTGACATTCGGTCCCCACGTGGCGGACGAATCCGTGGTCGTCGCCACGATATGATAAGCCTGCGCGACGTTGTTCATTAGCCACAGGATCGCAAAAAATTGCAGTAATTTTTTCATAACCGGTCTCCATTTTGCGAACAATTGCAAGCCTGAATTATTCATCAACCCGGTGTTTTCAAGCTACAACTTCGTGGTGAATAATTCAGGCTAATCTAATATTTGGAGAATCTGATCACAGTTGTTTTTTAGCCAGCTCCACAAATGGCCCGACCGCTGACAGGACTTGATGCACGGCTTTACGCCAGAAATCGGGTTGGCTAATGTCCACGCCCAGATGCTTGCGCGCGACCTCTTCACAGGTCAAACGGCCGGTGTCGCGCAGCAAGGCAATGTAACCATCAGCAAATCCACCCGACATGGACTGCGCATGGTGATAAATGCCGTTGCTGAATAAAAAGCCAAAGGTGTACGGAAAATTGTAGAACGGTTCATCGGCAAAGTAAAAATGGTGCTTGGACGCCCAGAACAAGGGATGCAGTCCCTTCTCGTCCAGCAAATTGCAATAAGCTTTTTTCTGGGCCGCAGCCATGATCTGATTCAGTCGATCCGGGTCAACAAAGCCGGCCTTGCGCGCCTCGTAAAAATCCAACTCGAACAAATAACGGGCTTTGAGATTCATAAAAAAGCTGACCGCGCTGGACAGCTTGGAATCCAGCAAGAACAGCTTTTCGGCATCCGACTGTGCTACGCTAAGCGCGCCGCTGTCCACCACCGTCTCGTTAAACGTGCTGGCTGTTTCGGCTAAGGTCATGGGATAGACCTGGCTGAAAAATGGCAGATCGCGCATGACCCAGCTATGATAAGAATGGCCCAGTTCGTGGGCCAGCGTAGACAGATTGTCGAACGTGCCGGTAAAAGTCATAAAAACGCGGGTGACATCATGGGTCGGAAAGCCGGTGCTATAAGCGCCGGCACGCTTGTTGGAGCGGTCTTCAGCCTCAATCCAGCGCTGCTCGATGGCCATGCGGGCAAACGCGGACAAATCCGGGCCAAATGTTGCCAACTGATCGATGACGAGGTCACAGGCCTGATCGTAGGTAAAGGTGCGGTCAGACGTGCCCACCGGCGCAGTTATATCAAACCAGGACAGTTTATCAACACCCAGCAGTTTGGCTTTATATTCAAAATATGGAGCCAGCCCGGAATTTTCCTCACCAATAACCTGCCACATGGTTTCGATGGTTTGCCGCGAAACGCGGTTGATCTGCAGCGCCTCTTCCACAATCCAATCCCAGCCGCGATGCCGGTACATGGTTTGGCGAAAACCGGCTAAGTGATTCAAGGCCATGGCTGTTTCCTGCTTGACCGTTTCCCAGCAGGCTTCCAGCTTTTCAAAGGCTGATTGTCGCACGGCGCGATCCGGATGCGACATTTTGCTGCTCAATTGTCCCATGGACAGTTCCACGATTTTCCCGTCCAACGCCATTGACGCCTTCAATTTGCCGGCCATGCGTTCATACAGGCGGGCCCAGCCGCGATAACCGTCGCCGGCCAATTCCTGTGTCAGCGCTTCCTTATCGGGACTCATTTTTTGACGGGCGCAGTCGCGGGCATGATTCAGATGAAAGGCGACCGGGCTCAGTTGCGGATCGGCTAACAAATCCTGCCAGGCCGCGTCCGGCTGCAGACCGTAGAGCGCTTCCAGCCGGGCTTTCCAGACTTTAACTTGTGTATCCAATTCGCTGCAGGCCGTGTAGACGGCATACGCCTTTTCGTCATTGGAATCCTGCGAGATCAGGCAATAGCCAAACGACATTGCCGAATAGGTTTTGGCGTCAATGGCCTGAAACAGCAGGATGCTTTCCAGCCACAACGCGCGGGACGCCGGGTGCAAACCTTTTTCGAACGCCGGCCACTTCGCCTCCAAAATCTTCAGATCGGCCTGAACATCGTCCAAAAGCCGCCGGAAAGCCGCCGAATCGCTGCCGCCGCTGAACAGATTATCTAAGTTCCAGTTTTCTTGATACTTACCCATAGTTAAGCTCCTCAATGTAAAATCGTTGAATCACCGGCGGATCATCCGTCGGCAAAAATTTATTGCTGATTGGCAATACTGTTCAAAATTAACGCCGATTGTTATTTCCGCCATAAAAAACATTTAACACCGGTAAATTTAGTCCGTCTTTTATTTGTCACGAGAATGACCATTTTTGCAACGACAAGCGTCTTCCCAGAGGAGTTTTTATGCAACATCATGTGGACGGAATTCAACTATATCAGACGGCGGTGGCCATAACCTTTTTGCTGTTTACGCTGGCGCAGCTTACGTTCTTTTGGTTGCAATACTTCCATTAATTCTATCGGAAAAACACGTTTTGCTACCCTGTTTTTTCGTGCTTAAAGCGCTGTCGGAAATCATCCGGCGGCGCTTTTGCGTTTTAAAGCTGTTAATCCGGCTTGACGGCCTGCTTGTTTTACGTATCTTTAAATTGTAAGATTGTAATTTCAGTTGTTGGTATCGTTCTTCTTTACTTTTTTAACCCGGAGGCTGTTTTATGAATCCAAGATTGCAAGCAATGTTCCCTCTTTTGCCAAAAATCATTAGCGTGATTATTGGCCTGTTCCTGCTCTTTGCCATGATGGGCTGGGTATTTGTTGATGTGGACGCCGGTCAGATTGTGGTGATTCAGGACTTATTTGACGGCGAGCTGCATTTTTACAACTCACCCGGCTTTAAACCGCGTATGTTCGGCTATGTGACCGAGTATCGCAAATCGTTTCAGTTCTGGTTCTCCAGCACATCGGATCAGGGTATGGGATACGATCAATCCATTAAAGTGCGTTTTAACGACGGCGGGCATGCCCAGATCAGCGGTTCAGTGCGCATTGATTTACCGCTGGACCCGGCCAAGATGACCGAAATCCATACCACATACCGCTCCCAACACGCCATCGAGCAGGAACTGATCCGAACGGTCATCGAGAAGTCCATTTATATGACCGGCCCGCTCATGTCGTCCAAAGAAAGCTATGCCGACCGCCGCAACGAGTTGATCAACTTTATCGAAGATCAGGCCATGTTCGGCGTTTACGAAACCACCCCCATCGAAACCAAAACCATCGATCCCATGACCGGCGCGGAAAAAACCGTGACCATGGTGCAAATCGCCCGCGACAGCACCGGCATGCCGGCCCGGCAGGAAGAGGCTTCGCCGATGCAGCGCTTTGGGGTCAAGATGTTTAATTTGTCCATCAACTCGATTGATTATGACAATGTCGTGGCCAATCAAATTGTGACCCAACAACAGGCGATTATGGAAGTGCAAACGGCCATGGCCGAAGCCAAAAAAGCCGAGCAAGCGGCGATCACCGCCGAAAAAACGGGTCAGGCTCTGGCTGCGCAAGCCAAGTGGGAACAGGAAGTGATCAAGGCCAAAGCCGTGGTGCAGGGCGAGCAGCAATTGGAAGTCGCCCGCTTAGAACGACAGGCATCTGAAGAGCAAAAGCAACGGGAAATCCTGCTCGGTCAAGGCGAAGCTGAGCGTAAGCGTTTAACGATGAGCGCCGACGGGGCTCTGCGTCAAAAATTAGACGCCTGGATCGAAGTCAACAAAGCCTACGCCGACGCCATCGCCAAATATCCCGGCAATTGGGTGCCGCAAGTGGTGATGGGCGACGCCAATGGTAAAGCCGGCTCCGGAGCCGATCAAATGATTCAGTTGTTGATGAGCAAGACGGCGCGGGATTTGTCGCTGGATTTGTCCGTGCCAAAAGGGGCTACTTCTGACGGGAAGTGATACGCGGCGTGAAAATGCCTGCTTCTATCCGGGTGACAAATTTTGCATTTGAAACACAGTGTCATTCCGGAAGAATCTTCCTGAAAAATAGCGTAACTTCTCAAAAAATGCCGGTTAGAGATGCCATCTTTAAATGGGAAATGTCTATTTTACAAGCACCGATGCATTTATAAAGATGGCATCTCTTCCGTTTTTACCAACGGTTATTGAGAATTGAGAAGTTACAAAATAGCGCCCCGCTAAATTTCAAGAAGATTCCCGGCATCCTTCAATTTCCAGTTTCCAGGTTCGGTCTGCGAGGTTACATATGCATGGGTTAATTTTTGATATCGGTCTCGTTGTTATCATCGCCACGGTTGTCGGCGTCGTGATGTATCGGCTTAAACAGCCGATTATTTTGGGCTATCTGTTGGTCGGGATCATCGTCGGCCCGGAAATCGGGCCGCAGTTGATCTCAGACCCGGAACATGTCGAAACCATTTCCGAAATCGGCCTCATTCTGCTCCTTTTTATTATCGGTCTGGAGCTAAACCTGCCCTCCTTGATCCATTCCGGCAAGCAATTGCTGGTGACCGGCATCGGGCAGTTCATTTTATGCGTCGGTTTCGGCTTGCTTATCTTTCCGCTGACCGAATTTAATCAGCCCTTGGAAATTCTTTATTTTTCACTCTTATGCGCGTTGAGCAGCACTGCCATCGTCATTAAATCGCTCAACGATAAATTCGAGATGGAAACGCTGCACGGCAAAGTCTCGGTCGGCGTTCTCATTGTTCAGGATTTGTGGGCCATTTTGATTCTGGCTTTTCAACCAAACTTTAATTCCTTCCAGCCGTCTATTGTTTTGATCGCCTTGCTGAAAGGCATCCTGCTGATTTCCGCCGGGTTTTTACTGAGCCGTTTCGTGCTTAAACCGGTTTTTGAAAAAATTTACCGGTCGCCGGAAATGGTAGTCTCCACATCCATCGGCTGGTGCGCATTTATGGCTTTTAGCGCCGCCTGGCTGGGCATGTCCAAAGAAATGGGCGCGTTGATTGCCGGCGTATCCATTGCTTCGTTTCCGTACAGCATTCACGTTACGGCCAAGACCTTGCCCCTGCGCGATTTTTTCCTGACGCTATTTTTTGTTTCGCTGGGGATGCGCATTGTTTTTCCGGAAGTCGATATTATCCTGCGCAGTTTGGGCGTGGCCGCTTTTATCGGCATCACCCGTATGCTCAGCATTGTTCCGTTGATTTTGGCTACCGGCGGCGGCTTGCGCACCGGGGTCATCAGCGCACTGAATTTGTCTCAACTGAGTGAGTTTTCGCTGGTCGTGGCGGCTATCGGCGTCGATTTGGCGCATATTCATGAGGATATATTTTCCATCTTGATTTATACGATGGCCATCACGTCGATTATCTCCTCCTATTTCATCCAATATAATTACCAGATTTTTCATCAGTTGGAGCGGTTTTTAGGCCGTATCGGCCTGAAGCTGCAGCACATTCCGCCGGAAAAGTTAATCTCCGAGCAAAGCTATCCTGTTATTTTGCTCGGTTGCCATCGCGGCGCAAAATCCCTGCTGCATTCCGTTCAGGACAAATTCCCGCATCTGCTGAACCGCATTTTGGTGATCGACTTTAACCTGGAAGCGCTTAACGAGCTGGAAAAAATGGGCGTAGCCGGATTGTTTGGCGACATCAGCCATCTGGATACGCTGCAACACGCCCGAATCGAAGAAGCGCAGATTATTTTATCGACCATTCCGGATGTTCTGCTGAAAGGGACATCTAACCTGGAACTGGTCGAGCTGTGTCGTAATCTGGCGCCGCAAGCCATGGTCGTTGCCACAGCGGATTTCCCCGCCGAAGCCGAAGAACTGCGCAAGGCAGGAGCCCACGACGTGTTGCTCCCCTACGCCATGGTCGGTGAATTTATTGCGAATATGCTCGATAAAAAATTAGGATAATTCAATACCGCCCGGTCAAATTTTTGAAATCAAATCGGAGGTTATTTCTATGAAAAAGACGCTCGCCCTCATTATCCTGTGCTTCTCGGTCGTCATTTCCGCTACTTGCGACAAGAACCCCGTCGATGCCGACGCCGGGCGAAATCGCGGTCCCGCCAAAGACCCGGTTGATGTCCCGATTGAACTGAATAAAGAGTTCACGCTCAAACTGGGTCAAACCGCCGCCCTCAAAGGCGATGGCCTTAGGTTGACTTTTGCCGATGTCCCGAATGAATCCAGATGCCCGCTTAACTTGCGCTGTATTTGGGAAGGCAATGCCCGGATTGAGCTTCAGATTGCGGACGTGGCCATAAGCCTAAATACAGCGATGGCTGTGCCGCCGCAAGAGGCTGACTATGGCAATTACCGCATCCGCATGCTTGCGCTGACGCCACATCCCGTTGACGGCGAAGAAACGGATAAGCGGAAGTACGAAGCCACGTTGATTGCTACACGCATCCGGCCGTAGCGCCGATGAATCCCGTCATCGTGATTGGCGGCGGCTTGGCCGGCCTGGCGGCGGCGACTCGGCTGGCCGAGGCCGGCATCCCCGTGCGGGTGCTGGAGGCTAATGGTTATGCCGGCGGGCGGGCAGCATCGTTTACCGATGACAAAACCGGCGATTGGGTCGATCACGGCCAGCATTTGTTGATTGGGGCTTATCGGGAGACACGGCGTTTTTTTGAACGAATCGGCGTGATGGATTTAGTGCGGATTCAATCGCGAACGCGGGTGGATTTTTTGCATTCGCAGTATGGCCTTAGCTCGCTGGACTGCCCCAATTGGCCGGCGCCGCTGCATCTGCTCATCGGCTTGTGGCGGCTGAATCATCTGACCTGGCGCGATAAGCTGATGATGACCGGACTGGGTCCGATTTTGTATGCAACGAATCCAGATCGACAACCGGCTTTAGACCATCTAACCGTCCGCGAATGGCTGACCCGCTGCCGTCAAACCGTTCGCAGCCAACGTGAGTTTTGGGACATCCTGACGATCGCCGTACTGAATGAAAAGCCGGAATCGGCCTCCGCGGCCTTGTTTATCAAGGTCCTGCGCGAGGCTTTTTTGTTTCGGGCCGAGCATAGCCGGGTCTGGCTGCCCAAAACGGCGCTGGGTCAGCTTTATCCGCCCGCAGCGCAGCATTATCTGGAGCAGCGCGGCAGTTCGATTCGATTTCATAGCCTGGTGCGACGCTTGCGTTTTAGCGGCGACCGTCTGCGTAAAATCGAGCTAAAAACCGGCGAGCAATTAGAAGTTGACCAGGTCATTTGCGCCATCCCGCCTTCCAGCCTGGCCGCCATTTTGCCGGATGCGGTTAAAGCAGCGCATTTTACGTATTTGGATCGGTTTGAAGCTTCGTGCATTATCGGGGTCAATTTGTGGTGGGACCGGCCGATTCTGGATCAGCCTTTTGTCGGCCTGATTGATTCGCCGGTGGAGTGGGTTTTTGACAAATCTCAACTGTATGATCCGGCGCTGGCCTGTGGCCGTCATTTGGCGCTGGTGATCAGCGCCGCCAATGATTTTGCCGATTGGTCTAAAGCGGATTTGATCGCGCTGGGCCTGCGCGAATTGCGACGATTTTTCCCGGCGGCACGGACGAG
This sequence comes from uncultured Gemmatimonadota bacterium, assembly GCA_964404765.1. Classification (GTDB taxonomy): domain Bacteria; phylum 4572-55; class 4572-55; order 4572-55; family 4572-55; genus CAYOLL01. The sequence continues at coordinate 58,671 of CAYOLL010000015.1, forward strand.
TGAGCCGTATCATGCATCGGTCATCAAAAATAGACGGGCAACATTTGCCCAACGCGCCGGGATGGGTCAGTTCCGACCGGCTGCGTCAACACCTTTTCGTAATTTTCAGCTGGCCGGTGATTGGACCGATACCGGCCTGCCGGCGACCATCGAAAGCGCTGTTTTGAGCGGCCATCGCGCGGCTGAATGGGCGCTTCAACAATGCCTGGAAAATGAGCCGTAGTCAAGGCAGACGGGTTTATCCACTGCGCCACCATGCTGTTTGTGGCAGGGCGCCGTCGAGTGACACTGTTTCGCCAATCCGCGGTGTCAACAGGGGCAGTCCGGCTTGATTAGCCGCCCGGGTCAGCCGCTCGATGGGTTCAGTCCAGGAATGCAGACTCAGGTTGAATTTACCCCAATGAATCGGCAGCAACACATGACATTTCAAGTCAAGCCCGGCCTGCGCCGTCTCTTCAGGCATCATGTGAATATACGGCCAATATTGGCTGTACGCGCCACACTCCAGCATCGCCAGATCGAACGGGCCAAAGCGCGCGCCAATCTCCTTAAATCCGGCAAAATAACCGGAATCGCCACCATAAAGAATCTTCCGCCCGGCGCTTTCCAGAGCCCAACCTGTCCACAATGTCGTGTTCCGATCCAACAGCCGCCGCCCGGAAAAATGGCGGGCCGGCACAGCCGTCAACTTTAAACGGCCAAGCGTTACGCTGTCCCACCAATCGCACTCGATAATTCGCTCCGGCGCGACGCCCCAGGCTTCCAGATGTGCGCCAACACCCAATGGCGCATAAATTACGTCGGATTTGTCCTTAATGATGGCAATTGTTTCGTAATCCAAATGGTCGTAATGATCGTGCGACAAAATGAGCGCATCCAACCGCGGCACGTCTGTCGCCAATAGTACTTGCGCACCCGGAAACGCTCGCGGCCCCACTGTCGAAAAGGGTGAGGCATGGCCGCTCAAAACCGGGTCAATCAACAACCGGTAGCCATCCAGCTCGATAAGAACGGTTGAGTGACCAAACCAGGTGACGGCTATATCTGCTGCCGGCGACTGCGCAAAGCGCCCCGGTTTCAGCGGGACGGAAGATACGGGCGCGGTTGGCTCGCGATCCGGCCCGCCTTTAAAAAAATCAACCGATGACCGAATCATAGAGGACAGCGACAAACCAAGCGGTGTCTCAATCAGATTTTGAAAACAGCCGTTGCGAAAATTGGGCGAAGCCTGTATTCGCTGCAGGCGCACACCGGTTGCTTTAGCCCCAAATTGAGGCGCAGATAACATCGTAAACTCCTGCAAAAGATGGATAAAAAACGCTTGTCATATCCCGCAATCGGCATTAAGTTCTCACGTTATTGCATTAA
>CAYOLL010000016.1:0-2046 GCA_964404765.1 uncultured Gemmatimonadota bacterium
CTCCTCGGAGGGGCCGGGGGTGGGTTTCCCCCTTTGAAGGGGGCACGGGGGATGACACGATTTTCCCAACCAAATATACAAACAACCCATTCAGCCCCGGATCGTTGAACTGACTGGCAATCGTGCCGAAAATAGGCAAGTCGTCATCGGAGGCCTGGAATAGCTGGCGGCTGCGCTTGTATTGCTTGCGCACATCGCGATGGGCGTCTTCCGCGCCCTTGCGTTCAAACTTGTTGATGACGATGATGTCGGCGTAATCAATCATGTCAATCTTTTCGAGCTGGCTGGCCGCGCCGTATTCGGGCGTCATCACGTAAACGGACAAATCGCTCACGTCCACGATTTCCGAATCGCCCTGGCCGATGCCGCTGCTCTCCACGAGGATCAGATCGAACCCGGCTGCCTTGACGATGTGGATGGCGTCCTTGATGGCCGCGCTTAATGCCAGATTGGAGCGGCGCGTGGCCAGCGAGCGCTGATAAATGTTGGGCGAACTGAGCGCATTCATGCGGATGCGGTCGCCGAGCAAGGCCCCGCCGGTCTTGCGCTTGGTCGGGTCCACGCTGAGCACGGCGATATGGTGCGCCGGGAAATCGTTGAGATAGCGGCGCAGCAACTCGTCAATGACCGAGCTTTTGCCTGCCCCGCCCGTGCCGGTCACGCCAATAACCGGCGTCTTCAGATTTTCCAAATCCGGGAGATTTGGAAAATCTTTGCCCTCATTCGCCTCCGCCCACGTAATCAGCCGGGCGATGCGGCCATGTTCGGTCGGCTTTAGATTTTCCAAATCTTTGAGATTTGGAAAATCTGTCAGCGTGGAGAAATCGCAATTCTCCAGCAAATGATTGATCATGCCCTGCAAGCCGAGCTGCCGCCCGTCTTCCGGCGTATAGATTTTGGTGACGCCGTAGGCTTCCAGTTCGGCAATTTCGTGCGGCACAATCACGCCGCCGCCACCGGCAAAAATCTTGATATGCCCGGCCCCGCGTTCCCGCAGCAGATCGCGCATATACTTGAAGTATTCTACATGCCCGCCCTGGTAGGAACTGACGGCAATGGCCTGCGCGTCCTCCTGAATGGCGGCATTGACCACGTCGTTGACCGACCGGTTGTGGCCCAGATGGATGATCTCCGCGCCGCTGGCTTGCAAGATGCGACGCATGACGTTGATGGCGGCATCGTGCCCGTCGAATAAGGACGCGGCGGTGACGATGCGGATTTTGTTTTTCGAGGTGTAGGGTTGAGGTTGCATGATGGGGCTCCTTTTGATTTATTTTGGGTTGGTTGTTGGTTGTTCTCTTTTCCACATCATCAATGATGTGTCTGAAAGTTCAAGCGCGCTGAAGCGTGCTTTTTGTGCAAACAGATGGGAAAAGCTTGCTTTAGCATGCTTGCGCTATCAGCCTCAGCATTGATCTTGAGCTAATCGAATTTATCGTCCGGTTTCCATTTTTCCGGCGGATCATCCACATCGTCATCTTTTTCCAACAACGGGATCGTCGTATGGTTCGCATGATGTTCTTTCTGATTCCGCACATAATTGACGGCTTTGGGTAATTGGGTTTGGCCCAAAGAAAAAACACCAAAACCGCGTTGCCAGTCAAACTCCAGTTCGTAACCCGGCATGTTGTGGTTGATGTGAAACGAACTGCTGCCCTTGAGTTGGCCGACCATATCGGAAATGCTGTGCTTAGGCGGAATAGACAGGACAACATGAATATGATCCGGCATTCCGCCTATCGCATGAACAATGAGACCGTGCGAATCGGCCTTGCCGATCAGATAATCGTAAAGCGGTTGCTCGATTTCCGGCGTGATCATGGGCGCGCGGTTTTTGGTTGACCAAACGACGTGGTAATACAGTCGCCAAAAGGGCATTGCTATCTCCTTTCCACATCTAAGCATGCTAAAGCAAGCTTTTCATCAAGATTTGCGCGGAAAGCACGTTTCAGCGCACCTGCGCTAACGGCTCCACATTGATGTTGAATGTCGTGATCATGTACGTTGTGATCATGTACGTTGTGATCATGTACGCTTTTCCACATC
>CAYOLL010000016.1:2146-59283 GCA_964404765.1 uncultured Gemmatimonadota bacterium
GTGATCATGTACGTTGTGATCATGTACGTTGTGATCATGTACGCTTTTCCACATCATCAACGATGTGTCTGAAAGCCTAAGCTAAAGCATGCAATGAAAAAAGCTTGCTTCAGCATGCTTTGGCTATCAGGCTCAACATTGATGTTGAGAATGTTGAGATCATTTAACCTGCTCCCCCACCTCCAGCGGCAGCGTCACCCGAAAGACCGTCTTGCCCGGCGCAGTCTCGGTTACGGCAATCGTGCCCTGATTCTTCTCCACAATTTTTTGGCAGATGTGCAGGCCCATGCCAGTGCCTTCGCCCTTGCCCTTGGTCGTGAAATAGGCTTCAAAAATGCGCGGCAGCGCGTCCGGCGGGATGCCCGGGCCGCTGTCTTCCACTTCCACGAAAAAGCGTGGTCTGTCACCCTGAGCGGCGTCGAAGGGGAGACGCTTCAGACGCAGAAAGATACGGCCTTCGCCCTTCATGGCTTGGATCGAGTTGTGGATCAGGTTCGTCCAGACTTGATTGAGTTCATCGGCGTAGCACAGCACGTTGGGCAGGTCGTCGTAGTCTTTGTGGAGGACAATCGCCCGCTTGATTTTATTGTGCAGGATGATCAGCGTGTTGTCCAGATCGTCCTGCAGGCGGGTAGAGACGAGTTTGCCTTCGTCCAGATGGGAATAGGATTTGAGCGCCTTGACCAGATGGGCGATGCGGCCAATGGCGATTTTGATGTCGCGGACGTGGATGCGGCTGAGGCCAAGCTGGCGCAAGGCCCGGCCGATTTTGTCCACCTGCGGACTGCTGAACAGCGGCAAGATCGGTTGCAGACTATGCTCGTCAAAACCGACCAGCGCCAAATCTTTGCTGATGCCGTCGGCGTCGACCACGTTCAGTTGCTCCAGCAGGTCGCGCATTTGTCGGGCCAGTGCCCGTTGTTCTTTGGTCGAGCGTTCGGTGGCGGCGTGTTCCTGAATGTGGGCGCAGGCCTGCAAAAACAGCCGCCGCTGCTCCGGCTCTAATTGGGCGACCAAATCAATCAGTTGATCCAGCAGAAGTTTATAATCCCGATCCACTTCGCCGATGGCGGCGTGGATGGCTCCGGCCGGGGTGTTGATCTCGTGGGCCACGCCGCCGACCAGTTGGCCGAGGGCGGCCATTTTTTCGGCCTGGATCAGTTCGGCCTGGGCGGATTTGAGGTCTTCGTGGGCTTGCTGGATTTGATCACGTTGAGCGGTGATTTCTTCGTTTTGGGCTTCAAGTTCATCACGTTGTGATGCGATCTCTTCATTTTGCGCTTCAAGTTCTTCGTTCTTGTACTGGATTTCCTTTGTTCTCACATCCACCAGATTTTCCAATTCCCGTTGGTGGGCTCGGAGTTGGCGGACACGCAACTGGCTGACGCCGTAAATGACCAGCAGCAAGCCCAGCGCATACACCATCTTCATCCCGGTGGTGCGATACCAGGGCGGCAGGATGCGAAAGGCAAACACATCCTCCCGGCTTTCGTGTCGATAAATATTCCTGGCTTTGACCCGAAAACGGTAGTCGCCTTCGGGCAGGTTGGTGTAGTCCTTTTTAGTGTCGTCAGTCCAATTTGACCAGTCCTTGTCAAAGCCTTCGAGGTAGACTTTGAAGCGGTTTTCGGCTTCGGCATCAAAGCTGGGTGTGGCGTATTCGAAGCGGAGGGCATTGTCTTTGTAGGGCAGGGTAGTCAAACCTTGCGAAGGTTTTTGTGGTAGCGTGTTAGATTCGTCGGACGAAGCTTTCGCAAGGTTTGGGGAATAACCGCCATAAATGACCGAGTCGCCATTGATCACCACCCGGCGCACTAAGGCCGGATAGTCTTCAACAACATTTCGTTTCACATTCATGTCATAACGGACGAGGCCATCCGGACCGCCCAGCCAAACCACGCCATCTTCATCCGTGTATCGTGCCCGACCGACGTTCAAATTAACTCGGCGTAAATCAGGCTGAATTTCTGCCTGATATGTACCATCAGCCTGGCGTCGAGCAACAGCAATATCCTCATCGCCATCTCCTGAAATAATTTTCAACCAGATATTGCTGTTTTGATCAACCGGTTTACTTGAATAGGGCAGTACCTTTCTATCAAAAATACCAAATTGCTGCCCAAAAGAAGAATCCGGCCAAAACATCTCTGTCGCGTCATTAAAGCGATAAACACGCCCTCCATTGGCATAGTCGCCCACAAAAACAATGTCGCCGGCCAGATCAAAAACGGACACACGACCCGGAGGCAAACCATGCTTTTCTCCAAAACTTTCGATCCCGGCCTGATCTCCTGTCAACTCGACGCGCAACAATTTGCTTGAACCGGTCTCTATCCATAACCGATTGATAACGATTTCAACCATTGAACTCATGTTTTCATAAATTTCATTGTAAAAGGTGTCACTGACCCATTTCCCTTCTTGTTTGCGCAATGTAAACAGTCCTTGTTCATTCGCGCGGCTGACATAAACCAGGCTGCTATCCTGCGCTGATCGAAGTATATGCCCTGGGTAACTCAACTTAACAATGGGTGTTGCGCCGTCCTCCTGAATGAGATAAACGCCATTATGAAACACAGTAGCTAACAGATAATCTCCGTCAGAAAATAACGAGTTACAATTACCGGTTATGCCGACAACTGGCTGGAATTTTCGTGCATCCGAATTCAGGTAATAGACACCTGTGCCAGTCGATGAAAACATACGGTCTCGGTTTCTGGCAATATCCAGCACATCGCCCTGGAGACCGGTTTGATCATCAAATACGGATAAAGGAGCTGATATTTCGATCCGACTCAAACCGTTTCCCAACGCAAGCCACAGGCCACCCTGGCGATCCGGCGCCGCAAAATAAACAGCGTTATCCAACAGACCATGATTCTTATCGATGATTTGCAATAAGTCGCCTTTCCGGTCAATGATAACCACGCCGCCAAGAGAAGTGGGCAAAGCAATGATAGAATCGGATACGACAGCGCCACGGTATACATGCTTTTCAGCCAGGTAATCATCCGCCTGGGTTGGAAAAGGAGTCAAGTTTTGCCCATCATAGAGGGATAAACCTGTGCGATATGAACCAATTAGCAAATGCTGCGGATCGAATAATAGACATGTTTCGCCATCTATTTTCTCAGGATGCCCGCCATCGTTAGCCAATTGCAAGGAATCCCCGACGACCCGCATAAAGACGTTATTCGTGCCATTCCGTTTTGTGAGATAGACATGCCCCTGAAAAGGCCAGACGCCATAGAGAACATCTTGTGATTTCCAGACTTTGAAAGCGCCGGTTATCTTGCTATTTTGCTTGCGGTCTTTTTCACGGGCTTCTGTCCAGCGCAACAGGTGATAATACGTTTGAAAATAGACGCCATCCGGGGTGGCGCACATCCACCAGACATCGTTAAATCCCCTGTCTTCTTCCGGTAGAAAGCCCATCAGCGACACATATTGCAATTGACCCAATGAATCCGGGGCCAGGTAGCCTACATCGCCCTGTCCTCCCACATAAATACGACCGTTATCATCAATGGCCAGCGAGCGACACGTGCTGCGGTTACTCAGGGGAATTAGCCGCCAGTTTACACCGTCATATTCAAGCACACCGGAACTATTACCAAAATACATTACCCCCCGCGGATCCTGCGCAATGGCCCAATTTTGGGTACCGGCGTTGTAATCCGCCGGGCTAAAGTTTTGGATCAGGGGGTAGCCCTGTTCGTTGGCCGGGCTCTGCGCGAATAGACCGGCGCTTGACAGTAAAAAAAGCAGGACAAAAAAGGCGCATCGTTTCATAGTTCCTACCTCGCGGTTAGTTATTTGCTATTTTATGTTATGTTACAAACAGGCCATCGTCCACGGTGATGTACCGTAATTTTGATCGCAAATTAGCATTATTACGACCTGACAAACGCCAGCAATAAAGCGTAATCCGCTTGATCGGCCGCGCGAACCGCCTCAATATAGGCGCGCCGGAGTTCATTCGGATCAGAATAAGTCAGGCTGCCCCAGGTAAACGGCGGCATGTGAAAAATCGTCTCCAATATCAAATCCGCCATCAGCCGCGCATGCCGACCGTTGCCATTGGCAAACGGATGAGTCCACACCAGCCGATGGTGAAACCGCGCCGCAATTTCATCAGGCCCGAATACCGCCTGCTCAATCCAGACTTTGGTATCCTCGCCCAGGTTTTTCAGTTCAAGCGGAATCCGCCAATATTCCAAAAGGCCGATATTTTTTGTCGTCCGGCGAAATTGACCCGCCCACGCCCAAACATCGCCAAACATTTTTTGATGAAGTTTTTGGATAAATTCGATGCTCAGGATGTTTTTCCGGTTTCGCGGCTTTTCCAGCCAGGCGTAAGCATCGGCAATATTGACACGTTCCGCCGCGTTTAACTCGCCTTGCGTGGTAACGAACGGCAGCAGCAGGCCGTCCTTCTCTTCGTCCGTCAACAGGGTTTTGTCACGCTGATCGTCAAAGTAGATCATGTTTGATTCCACAGGGTTGACGGGGCTTCCGATAAAATACGCTGGATTTCGTCATTCAGGGCGTCTTGCGCTTCGTCCGGCGAAATTTCCTGATTTTCGAGTTGCATGGAATGCCCAACCCGCTTGAGCCGTTCGCGCGCCAATTTGGACGCTTGCTCATAAACCAGCGTTTCCAGCGAGGTTTTCGGAACAAGCCCATAGATAAAGACGCAGCCCATTGCTTCCGCCGCTTTCTGCATCATTTTGAGCGTGGTATTGCCGGCAATTTCGTCTTGTTCCAGCGCGGATACGCGGGCCGGGCTGACACCCAGCCGTTCCGCATATTGCCGCCCGTTCATGCCCAGGGAGCAACGAACCGTCCGTATCCAACCATCGGCCGGAGCGCCCATTTCCGCCAGTTTTTTGAAGTCGGCCAACTTGTGGTCAAGTTGTTTCCGCGTCAAACGCTGTTGACGGGGATTTCGGTTCGCTTTGAGCTTGGCTTTCATAATTCACCCATAAGTTAATATTTAAGATTAAATAATTAACTTATAAATTAATAAAATTATTAAAAAAGTCAACTTATAAGTTTATATTTTTTCAGCGGAGTACATAAACAAGCTACACGCGAATTACGGCATGTAGCGCGACTTTCCAAAGTTGCAGCGCGCGAGTCGGGAGACTCGCGCTACATCTACTTCACATCCGCGGAGACCTAATAGGTTTTGAAAACCTATTAGGTCTACTTCACATCCAGCCTTTCCACGCCGGCCCAGTCATCCGGCACGCCGCTGACGACCAGTTTGGCGGCCAATTCCAGGTAGCGTTGGGCGGTCTTGTCGGTCGGATTGGCCTTCAGCACGTTCTTGAAATGAACAATCGTCATGGCAAAGTCTTTGGCAAAATAGGCCTGCAAACCGGTGGAAAAATCGGCCAGCGTCTGCTTCTTCAGGGCGATTTCCTCGTCCGAATCGCCGTCAAAAACCTCGTAAATGGCCAGGGGTTCGTTCTTGCCCTTGACCTGCACCTTGCCCAAAAAGCGGATTTTGAATTGGGCCGGGTCACTTAATCCGGCCAGGGTGGTTTGGCTGATGACGATACGCGCCCCGAACTGCTTGGTCAGGCCCTCCATGCGCGAGGCCGTATTGACCGTGTCGGAGATAATGCCCGCAGCCAACCGGCCCTTGGCTCCGATAATGCCCATCATCAGATAGCCCGTATGCAGACCGATGCCGATTTGAACCGGCACACGGCCTGTTTGCCGTCGCTCCTCATTATAGACCATGAGCGCTTTTTGAATATCAATAGCGGATTCAATGGCGTCCCGCGCGGATTTTGGGAAAATGGCCATGATGCCGTCGCCGAGAAACTGATTGACAAAGCCCCGATGCTCTTCGATGAACGGCTCGATCCGGCTCAAATAGCCGTTGATAAAGTCGAAATTTTCCTTCGGACTCATCCCTTCCGACAGGGTGGTATACGAGCGGATGTCGGAGAAGAAGACGGTCATTTCGCCTTCGATCTGGTCACCCAATCGGACTTCCGTGATGGAGGTCTTGCCCAGTGTTTCGATAAACTCCATGGGCACGAAGCGGCTGTTGGCCTCATTCAGTTGCTTGAGATTTTCGCACTGCTGCTCCAATTCGTCCACCAGATAATATTCCTGCAAGCCCTTTTCGATGGTCAGCAGAAAGTCCTCCTGATCCCAGGGCTTGAGCATGTAACGATACAAATTGGCGTGATTGATGGCGTTGATGGCCGATTCCAGCCCGGCCTGACCGGTCAGCAGCACCTTAATCGGGCGGGGATGCTTTTGGTGCATGTGAATCAAAAACTGATCGCCGGTCATGCCGGGCATCAACTGGTCGGAGATGATCATGACGACTTTGTTGCCGCGCCGGGTCGTGTCATCCACGATGTCTAAGGCTTCCTCACCGCTTTCGGCAAACTCGTAGCCGTAGCGGTCGCCGAATTTGTTCTTTAATTGCGTGTTCAGCGCGTTGAGGACGATTTGTTCGTCATCCACGCAGATGATGATTTCTTTTTTCATCGGTTTGGTTTCCTTTTTAAAAATGGTTTCACTTATAATTGAAAATGCCGCTCGCTTGCAAGATGCGGCGCATGCAACTCGGCCCGCGTAGATCGGTCGGATAATCTTCCAGAATTTCACCGCTCAAAATAGCCTGCTCAATATCGGAAATCAGGATGCCCTCCTCATACCGTTCTTTTTCGGCATGAACGCTGATTTCATATTGACCGGCCCGGATTTTTGTTTGATATCTTCAATGTTCATTTAGCATAATCCTTGTCAATTCCACTTGAAATACCTCGTGATTGATGGGAACTGACGGCAATGGCCTGCGCGTCTTCCTGAATGGCGGCATTGACCCCATCGTTGACCGACCGGTTGTAGCCCTTCGTCAGGCTCAGGACAAGTCTATCACGCAAATACCAGCCGCCGCCCACGCGGCTCCGGTATGGCATCGCCAAACTCCTTAGCCGTATCAATCCACAGCGCTATCGCATCTTTCACATTGTCCAGCGCATCGTCCGGCGATGGGCCGTGAGCCATGCAGCCGGGCAGTTCCGGGACTTCGGCAATATAGGCGTCGTCTTCAATGCTCCAATAAATGATGATTTCGTATTTTGGCATTTTCATTCTCCCAGGTGATAATTGAGGATTAAACTCCGAACTTGCTTGACTTGATACGGTTTGGCTTTGCTGCCATCACGCTGGAGATTGGGCTTTTCCTCGACGCCCTGTTTCCGAAAAATGTGATGGCTGCTGCGGACGCGCAGTTCAAAGCCATAAGATATCAGCAAGCGGCAAAGATCGTCAAACGAAATGTTTTGATCGGAACGTCCGGACAGAATTTGCGCTCGTAGCTTATCGTGCTTGCCCATTATTTGTCCTTTCAAAAGTTCAGATGTGATATTGGTGTTGATTCAACAGGTCGCGCATATACTTGAAAATACTCCACATGCCCGCCCTGGTAGGAACTGACGGCAATGCCTGCGCGTCCTCCTGTATGGCGGCATTGACCACATCCATGACCGACCGGTTGTGGTCCTTCGTCAGGCTCAGGACAAGCCCAGGTGGATGATCTCCGCGCCGCTTGCTTGCAAGATGCGGCGCATGACGTTGATGGCGGTAGTCCGGCCTATCATGCCTTCGTCTTCAGCCAGTTTGCGATCATCAAGCCTGAAATTCGGCTGATAGCCAAAATCTCACAGCGTTGATAAAAAAGGCGGAAATTGGCAATTTGGGTTTGGGCATTTTTCGCTTTCAAACCACGCAAAATTTCGTAAACGGTCACAATCGAAAAGCTGAATTGACCATACTGCGTCAAATATTGCCGGGCAGACGATAGCGCTGCCGGACGCTGTTTCATAATAGCCGACAAAATATCGGTATCCAGCAAGATTTTCATACCGCTTTTGCCTTTCGTGCCTGGCGTTTCCGCTTGGGCGCCCGAAAGAAATTCTGGCGACTTAGCGCTTTTTGTTCCACGTCGGCAATATCCTGCGCCGAAAGCCCGTCATAGACGCTGGCCGCCAATTGCAACATTTCATCAACGGCGGACGGAGTAATCAATTCAATCGTCAATTTAACTTTTTGGCCTTCGACGAGCTTCGGACGCTTCAACGGTCTGAACGCGCCTTTTTCATATATGGCTTCGGTGACTCGAATCATTTTGTACTCCTTTGAGTTAAGGTTCGTGCCTCCCGCGTTTCCAGCGGCAGTTGCGGCGGTCGCACAATGGGGTCGTCTTTCAAGCAACCGAACGTAGCTTCAAAAAAGCCGGGTTCCCAGCCGAGTTCTTCGGGCGTAAGGGCTTGCTTATCGCTATGTGATGTCAAATTTATCGTGTGCATGTTCGTTCCTTTCGATGTTTTAGGCACTGCTCGTTTGCAAGATGCGGCGCATGACGTTGATGGCGTCGTCGTGCCTATCTTTGGTAGGGTTGAATCGTTTGCAAACTCGGATAGACCTTGTAATGCTTGACGTTGAACGTATGCAGCGGCAGATTATTCTCAACTGAAGTCTGGGCAATCAGGCAGTCCAGCAGGCCGATTTGATGAGGCAGATGCAGTAGCGTAAATTGTTCATAGGCGATTTGGCAACCCTGCTTATTGATGCAGCCTTGAACGATTTCCATAGTTGTAAAACCGCTAACAGCGACATCATCACCGAGGGCATCAAACCATTTGACCGCTGGCGGAAATCCGCGTCGAATATCAATGAGCACATCCGTGTCTAAAAGGCGTATCATATTTCCCGCCTTTCGATCTTTCGCCGAAGTTCATTAACATATTCAACGCTATCCGTGATGCCCCGACCTTTCCATGATCCGACAAAGTCGCTTTTGGCCAGTTCCTTGCCGGTCAAGTAGCGTTTCTTTCTTTTTTTGGGAAGTGTAATAGGTTCAATAGCTACTTCCAAAATTTTGAGTGCTTTTTGGATGAGCGCCGGATCAAAAACCGTCTTGTCCAGCGTAATCGTTACGTTAGTCGCGGTATCGTTGATGATAAGTCCGTGCATGGTTAACTCCTTTCGATTTATTTTAAAGTGACAAATTGTTCATGCGCATTCATTTCTACACAAATTCGGATCGGCATCAAACGCGGTTTGCAGTTTGCAGCAATGGCCTGCGCGTCCTCCTGAATGGCGGCATTGACCGACGTTTATATTGAGCTACACAAACATATTCTTTGACCGGGCAATAATGCCGTCCAGTTCCCGCCGCGTTTCGCCGGAGCCGTAGATGAAGGTGGAGGTCAGATAATCCCAGTCGTCTTTGGACAGGCCGTACAACTCGCGGGCGATATAGACTTCCAGCGCGGCCCGTTTGACGATGGGGTCAAATTCCGGTTCTTTGGCCAGGCCCAGACTGACGCGCAGCTCTTCAAACAGGCCGTCGCGGTCGTGGCCGGCCAGCAGGGCAAAGCCTTCCCGGATGAGATAGGATTTTTGTTCGACGGTTGGTGTGGGGATGGGAAGTTCGTACAGATAAAACATATTCAAAGTGGCGGATATTTTACTTCGCAGATAATAATTCAAAACCAATGAGTTGAACAATGACATGAACATGATAAGTTCAGCCGGCGATAAAATTTCCTGGCTCAGTTGGTTGTCGTTTACGCGATAATGACAATTAACAATGTGTGGAACTTTGTTGTTTAGAAAACCCCGCGCCGGGACAATTGTGCTAATAAACGTTCTTTCATCAGTGGATCGCCCGATATCCCGATATACCAGCCGTGCCAATTCATAATCCAACTTAAAATCATTCGCTTTGAAAAGCGCTTGACTTTGCTCTTCCGGAATGTCAAGATCACGCTTAATCCGGTACAACTCTTTGCCCAGCAAAACATCTCTCGCCTTTTTCTCATCAACGAAATACTTGCCCGCCGCATAATACGGATTGTATTGATGAATCATCTTGCCTTCATACAAAGATAGTCGATTTTTGGCGCTCTTTTTATTGAATAGCCAGTTATCGTTGGTCATATGAAATTCAGCGCGCAACAGGATTCCGGTATCTTTCAAGCTCGGATGATCCGCACGGATTTTGGCGCACAGTTCATAGTCGCGCTGTGACCGAAATTCCATGATCGACAAGTTGATTGGCGAGAATTTTTTGATCATGTCCAAACTGTACTGAATCGGCGGCGTTTCCAGTTCTACCGGATCAAGCATGTAAAATTTAGCCTCAAACGTAATTTCTTTATCCGGCGCGGGTTGCTCGTTTTTAATCAGTACAATCGAAAATTTGAAGCGAGTATCCACATCCGGGAATAGTTTGACTTTCTCTTCACCATTTTCATTTTCCCCATTTTCGCCATTATGACCGTTGAGATAGCCGCGATTTTCAAACGAGTGTAATCCCAACAGTTGATGCCGGTCAAAAATAAAATGGCGTAACTCCGACGCGCCCAAATCGGTCTGAAAACCTGATGGAATCAAGATATTCAAAACCCCATTGGGCCGCAGTAATTGCAAGTCCCTTTCCAAAAACATTTTGTAAAAATTCGGGTCGCCCTTGCCTTGATGGGTGTAGCGATTGTAGAAAAAATCAGACTTTTCCCGATACGACTGAGTGTAATCTTCCCAACCCTTTTTAAAAGCCGGGTCATCGTCTAACAATTTCTTAAAGGCCACATCAAAATCTTTCTTTTCCAGTTCGTATTTGCCGACCGGATCAAACCGGTTATAGTATTCACGCGCCACCGGCTTAATCGCTTCCCACGGCGGATTGCTGATCACGCCATGAAAGCCCCATTCTGCTTCCGGCAACGGATTGCCTTGCCGATCAAAGTAGCAGAAGAAAAACTCCAAACTCATAAATACGGCCCGGCCCAAATCGGCGGGCAACTCCCGCTTGAGTCGCTCGATGACCGGCTTTTTGTGGCTGCGGGCCTGATCAATGGCGTTGGGATTAAACGGGTTTTTCAGATAGGCGTCGCGGATGTCGTGCAGGCGGACGATGGTGTCTTTAAACTCAGCCTGGATAATGGACAATTGCTGCGCCAGCGGCAGATCGAGCAGACTGTCGCCGCAGATAAAGTTGAGTTCCAAATCGGGCAGAATGTGGTTTTTATCTTCCGGCAAATAGTTAAAATTAAAAGCCCGTTCGTTGAGCTTGATGGCCTCTTTCCACAGGTTGGTTTTGGCGGTTTCCAAAGCGCGTTCGTCAGCGTCCACCGCATAAATATGGGTTAGGATCAGGCGGGAAATCATCAGCCGCGGATCATTCAGACCAATGTATTCTTGCAGCCGTTTGAGCTCGACGATTTCCGCCGGCATATCCAAAAAACTGTCGCTTTTGTCACTGCGAATAATGTCTTCGATTTTGGCCGTTAATTGGGCGTAAAACTTGTAAATTTCACGCAGCGATTTGATCAAAAAGCTGCCGCTGCCGGAACACGGGTCAACAATGCGGATCATCCAAACCTGACGGATGATTTCTTTGGTCCGGTCAAAATCGCGGGCATCCACCGCCTGATGCAATTGCTCAAAAAGCGGGGCAAAGAGCAGCTTGACCAATCGCTCGGCCATATACTGCGTGATTTGGCGCGGGGTGTAATAAATGCCGGAATCCTTGCGATTTTCGGCGATAAACGTCTCGTAAGCCTTGCCGTAAATATCCTCATCAATATGGCGATAGTTGTAATGGATTAACCCTTTTTTAAAGACCTTATCCCAATCATCAAAGCCCATCAAGGCGGTAAAAACACGGCGGAAGCGCTCAATATTTTCCTTATCTTTAACCACGTATTCCCAAAAATGGGTGCGGAAAAGTTCGGTGTCGTAATATTCCCAAAACCAATCCTCAATTTCCTTAAAGCAATGGGCAAAAACCTGCTGATAGCCCTTGACCCGCCAATATTCCTCGTTGCGTTTATACAGATCGGCCAGATGCCGGAAAGGAATCAGACCAAAATCCTCCAGCGTTTTGATGAAGATCATTTTGTTCAGCAGCAAGACAATCAGCTCATCTTTGTCAAAACCATTAGCGGGTTCCATGTTCACGTGTTGAAGCCGGCCGTACCACTGCTTTAAATCTTCGAAAAAAGCCTGATCCAAATCGGGTTTGGGCGTGCGGTCTTCCAAGCGGCGCAGGTCGTCCCACATATTGCCGCTGGACAGTTCGACCAATTGCAAAAAAGTCAGCTCGGCGAAGGGCTTTGGCTCAAAGATGGCGTCACGGTTAAAGCAATAGACGGCGTTGAGGTTGGTCAAGATCACATATTCGTTGGACTTGAGATATTTGAGGACTTGTTCGATGTGGGGTTGATAAAGCAGCTTTTGTTGATGGGCCCCATCTTTGTTCACGGTGAAAAGCGGCTTGAGTTCTACTAAAACAGGGTTGCCCGTCCGTGACCGCACCTGAAAATCAATAAAGCCTTTGTCAATTTTCAATTCCGGAATAGATTCAATACCAAGCAGGTCACTAAATAATGTGCGAAACAGATTTTGGGTGATTGTCTCCGGCTTGACTTTGAGAAACAGGTAATTGACGTATTCGTGCAGCGGCGGATAGGTCAGCCGATCCAATAATTGTCGGCCTTCATCGAAGCTGATGGCCTGGCATTCCGTCAACTGTGTTAATTGATTGATTATCAGGCTTTTGTCGGGCTTGCTCATCAAGTGTTGTCCTTTTTTAATCCGTTAGCGGAAATTTAGACTTGCGTGTGTAGAAGTTAGTCTATCCCCTTCATAAAGGCAAAATAAATTTGTTCCAGCTATTTTCGGTTATTTTACATTTTTTTGGGCAAGTCTATTTTTTTGTTTGACATATTCGGATAAAAATGTAAGCTTAATGCAGTAATAGAAGATTTTAGGGTCTTAAATATTCTATTACTGCCGCCAGTTAAATTAATGCATAGTTAGAAATGAGATAAGAAGCGTATACCAAATAAGATACGCATTTCTTTCATTACGAAGAACGAAGTGACGAAGCAATCCCGCGCTAAGCGCGCCAAACCGTGGAATTGCTTCGCAAAGCGGTTTTCAGTGACAGTCAGATGCGGATGTTAGGAACGTCACTTTAATAACATTGGGTAGGTTCACCCTAAGGCTTTCGTTCTTCAATCTTAGGAGCCGACGCTCCTTATTAAATGGACCATCCTAACCCGGACAAGCCGGAAAAAGAGCTAACCGCAAAGCTTCACCAAGTGCGGCGCAGCGTTTCCAAAAGAAAAGAAAAACTTGGCGAGACTTTGCGGTTAAATTTTTGCTTGAAAACAATAATTCTATTTTTTAGTTACGAAATGCTATGGTTTGAGAATGAATTTGCATCTGTTGGTAGTGGAACTGTTCACACTTTAATTCAATTCAGTTTTTTTACAATCTGCTTTAATAAAAGGAGGAAGGTATGCGTAAGCTTTTAACTGCAACATTGCTTGCTGTATTGTTCAGCGCAAGCGCTTATGCCCAAACGGTTGTTAAGGCTACTATAACTTCGTATGGGCAATCGCCACGTGATGTGGCCAGAAGTACGGCGGATATTTTTGACCGTCCCTACAATGGATTGCTGAATGTCGGTATCGGCACCAAAATGTATCTCAAAGCGTCCGCAGTGCGTTATAGAACGACGACGAACACGTCTGGTGTAACAAGTGTCAGCCGTGCGGATACTTCGCTGGTGAATCCGGTTTGGACGCTTTCAGCCAGACCGACCGGCTCAAGCGCGGTGATGGGCGCAACTAAGGACACCATTGTAAGTAATGTGACATATCAAGTGATCGCTTTTGTTCCGGATGTCGCCGGTACCTATAAAGTGAAGCTTGAGACATACGGAACATTTGTCGAAATTTCGATTAACTCCGGCAGCTACGTCGGGATTAATGCCACGTTTAGCGAGGGCGGTTGCGCACTGTGCCATTCCGATAAAAAGGCGGACTGGCTGACGACAGGCCACCACGACGGGTTGGATGAAGGGCTCAACGGCGAAAAAGGCGCGAACTTTGGCAAAAACTGCGTCAGTTGCCATTCCACCGGTTATGATGCCAATCCGGCCGCTATTAATGGCGGTTTTGACGATAACGGTTTTCTATTTCCTTCCCATGTCGGCCCTGGCGTTGCCGATAGTATCCGCGCCGCTAATCCGGTGTCCATGAAGCTGGCCAATATCCAATGTGAATCTTGCCACGGCCCGGGCAGCGCACACAAGGGCGATATGACCGACAATAAAATGGCAACTTCTTTAAAATCCGATGTATGCTCTTATTGTCATGACTCCGGCACACATCATGTGTATCCGGATCAATGGGATAACTCGCGCCACGGCGCGGGCACATCCTGGAACTCCACCAGCGAAGTTCCAAGGTCTGCCCGCACAGACTGCGCTTATTGTCACGGGACGGCCGGTTTTAAATTAGCTCTCGAAATTGGCTCACCGGTTTATCCGAATAAGTTTACCTCACCCGATACGAGTAGTTTTCTGGCCAACGCCGGACCGCTGGGTTGTGTCACCTGTCATAATCCGCACGAAAAGGAAAACGAGCATCAAGTTCGCACCACCGCGGATGTGCGTCTGGCCGATGGCTCTATGGTCACCGGGGGCGGCCTGGGCAAACTGTGCATGAATTGCCATCGCTCACGCAATCCCAGAACCATTTACGGTAAAGCCCCGATCGCCGGATTCGGCGTGCATGACGCCGCGCAAGCCGAAATGTTCTCCACGCTCCATGTGCCGACTTTTGGCAAAACACTGCCCACCTCGCCACATTATACGGCCGTGGAAGACCTTTGTATAACGTGCCACATGGCGGAAGGCTATACGGATTCGACCCGCGTTGGCGGCCACAGCTTTGCAATGAATTATACCAATCCGGTAACCAATAAAACCGTTTATAACGTCAAGGCATGTGAAAAATGTCATGGCTATATCGGCGAAAGCTTTGAGGAGAAGAAATATTACTACATGGGCAAAGCCGACCATGACGGTAACGGCAAGGCCGAGGGTGTGCAAATTGAGGTTGACAGTCTGAAGGTAAAACTGTTAAGATTGCTGCCCCGCACCAGCGCTACCGCTACCACGCCGAATATGAATATAGCCGGCAGAACATACAGCCAGGCAGAATCGGATGCCGGTTGGAATTGGTACATTGTTGATCGTGACAACAGCCGTGGTATTCACAACCCGGCCTTTACCGTGGCTTTGCTTAAGGCGTCTATTGAAGCCGTGCAAACCAGCTCGGCCAAGGGGCAAATCGCTTCGATTGAAGACGTGCCGAATGATCAGGGCAAGCAGGCTTTTGTGATTTGGAATCGTTGCCTTGATGATGGCAGCGCCGCTGATCCGGTCGCCAGCTATACCATTAAGCGTCTGGATAAAGCGCCTTCGGGCGATGTCTGGACCGGTGTTGGCGAGCATACGGCTGACGGCAGTGACCGCTACTCCCTGGTTGTGCCGACACTGTTTGACGCGACGCCGAGCCGAAGTGACACGACGTTATTTAAGTTTGTGGCGAAGTTCGCGAGCGGTAAGATTTATGAGTCTAACATCGCCAAAGGCATAACCATTGATAATCTGGTCCCGACTGCGCCCGGCGGCCTTATGGTTCAACAGCCGGTGGACAGAGGTATCAAGCTGCTTTGGGATGAGCCCGTGGATAAAGATTTCAGCTACTTTGCAGTCTATCGCAGTTTAGCGCCCAACTTTGTGCCATCGGCGACTAATCGCATTACAACGCTGGTTGGCGAGGTTGTTGAAGGCAAAGTCAGCTTTATTGACACCTTCGTGTTTGACGGCAAAACCTATTATTACAAAATTTCCGCCTTTGACTTCTCCGAAAACGAAAGTCCGTTTTCTGACGAGCTAAAGGTTGAAGCATCCCTGAGTGTGGAAGATCCTGACACGCAAGCCTTACCGAAGGAACTTGTGCTGAGTCAGAATCACCCGAACCCTTTCAATCCAAGCACGACCATCTCCTTTGGCCTGCCGCGTGATGAACAAATCACCGTCAACATCTATGATGTGAGTGGCGCATTTGTTCGCTCGCTGGCTAAGGGTCGGTTCAGCGCGGGCTATCACAGTTTGACTTGGGACGCGCGTAACAATTCCGGTCACACGGTCAGCACCGGCACATATTTCTATCGGCTGGAAACAACTTCCAAGGTTATCACCAAGAAAGCCACCTTGCTGAAGTAGGCCAATACGGCAACGAATTGATTAAAACCTTGCGAAGGTTAAACATGTTGTGGAGCCAATATTTTCAAGGCTGGCTGAACTCCCCAACGTGAACCTTCGCAAGGCTATTTTGTAAATGGTATGAACATGGATAGACAGGATGAACAGGATGGAAAGGCAATTACAAAAGTATTTTATCCTGTCCATCCTGTTTATCCATGTCGATAAATACCTGAACAATGTAGGAAACCTTGCGAAGGTTAAACTTGTTGCGGAGTCAATATTTTCAAGGCTCGCTGAACTCCCCAACGTGAACCTTCGCAAGGTTATTTTGTAAATGGAAGTGAATAAACTTTTTGCATTTTAAAACGATCAGACCCTAAGGGTTTAGTTTTTTGAAAACCCTTAGGGTCTTTTGCTGTGCGGGTTACTCATTTCCAAGTGACAAATCCGGCATATTGTCATTCTGTAAATTCTGTAAGAATCTTCTTAAAGTTTAGCTGTGCGTTATCTTGCGGGAAGACTCCTTCGGAATGACACCGTGCTTAAAAGGCTAAATTTGTCACTTATTTGCCCGGCTGTAGGCTGCATGAGATTGCGGGGTATAATTGAGAATCCGTTTGGAAGCAATCGGATCAAAACGAGTAACCGAGCATTAAAGTGATGGCTTTATTTTGGCCGTCAAGCGGTGATTTGAGCACACTTGACAGACCCATTGTATAGCGGAAATCGAAACAGAGCTGGCCTTTGGAGACATCAAAATTAACATCTCCGCCGACAGTCCAGCCGAAATCCGTGCTTTTGGCTACATCAAATTTTTGTTTCACATCGTCACCAAAATAGAGAAAACTACGCTGGCTGTTTAGCAGAATCGAAAGCGTCGGGCCGAAATAAACAGCCGGCCGCGCAATTCCATTGGAGCCAAGCTGGTATTTGACTAAAACCGGCAGCTCTAAATAGTCAAACAACCACTTGGTTGACAATCCGCTGCCATCCGATGTAGAAATGCCGACAGTGTCCTGCACACTCTGCCCACCTTTGCGCATATACAGCATTTCCGCCTGGGCCGCAAGACGACTACCAAAGTGGGCGGTAAAAAAAGGACCCACCACAAACCCGGTTTTGGCCCCCAGATTCACGGCATCGGGCGTATCACCTGCTAAATTAGCCTGAATGATCCCAAATTTAAAGCCTTTATCAAGCCGAGCGGCTTCGATCTGACTTGAGATGAATAAAACAAGTCCGAGGACGGTCACAATTTTTTTAATGATCTGCAAAAGCGTCTCCTTAAACAAGCTTGCAATCAAAAAGAAGGTCATGCTGCACAGAGTCGGAGCATTTTTCGGCTCCATTTAAGATGACGGGAGTTTGATTGCAAGTTAGCATTCGCTCGAAATCGGTAATGAGAATTCAGTTTTCAGTAAATTAAGCCGGTGAATGTGACTGTAAAGTTTGGATTAAAAGCCTGATTATAATGAACAAGCTTGCCGGGCGTCCCTTCCAGAATTTTGAGAAAAACATAGCCGGCCCCAAGCGCATCAATATTGCGGGCATTGCGGTCGGCCATGATGTCATCATAAAAGCCGTCGGCATCGCTGCGCTCCAACAGGCGGATGGTGTATAAGTCTTGGCGTTCTGTGCGCTGGGCGTCTTCAACAGTGACGAGTCGGTCCCAGCCGAATTGTGGCCCGATATGAGAGAAATCGACGCTGGCGATCACCACCACGCGTTGATCCGTTGCCGAGATAGCATTTTTGACTGCCGAGACAAACTGCTCAATACGGGCATCTCTTTTATCACTAAAGTTCGCCAGAATAGGCACAATACGCGGCTTGGCCAGCGGATATATGTAGCTCAGAAACAGCGCCGGAAATTCTACCGAGTGCTCATTTATATGCGCCATCTCGCCTTCCAGCAAGTCCCAATCTAATTCGGATGAAATTGCGCTCAATAACGCGTAATCGACCTCCAACCGGCCTAATGGCGTTACGTAATTGCGATCCGTAGCAATAAACGGATTCCCGGTCGAAAAACGATGGTTAACGCCCAAAACAAGGTAGGTATCAGCCGGCGGGTAGTTCCGTAGCGCCGTAAAGATGCGGGCGTATGTTTCCTGGCCGCGTTCAATGTCTATATGGGGCGCAATGATGCCCCGGGTCTGGGCCGGCAGATCAGGTGTTTCTCGTGGCTGGTAGCGCTTGAAAATATCATCCAAATAGGCGTTTAGCTCTACCGGGTCAGCCGAAAAAGAGGTTCCGGCCATTAGCGAGGCGCGATCCGGCTGCGCTTTGTAGATGGTAAAAAGATCATGAAGATGATTATGATAGTTTTGATTATCCAGAAAATAGGTTTCATCAAGCATTCGGACTAATTTCTCGATCTCCGCAGCATAGATAAGCCGACCGGTTTGTCGCGAAACTTCCGCCTGAATCTCCTGAAGCGTATGTTGTCCGTTAAACAAGGCCAGGACGACAACATCTTCCGCGCCAATGAACAGACCGCGCGTAGCTATTAAGCTGTCCTGCAAAACCAGGCCGCGCTGATTCGCTTCCATAATTGGAATAACCTGCAAATCTTGCCGTAGCAATGGTTTATCCATAAAATTTTCGAAATTTTTTTCGGATAAAAATGATGGTTGACAATAGGGTTGCATGTTCATAATCGCTAAGTTCGGATAATCTAATTGAAAAGTGCAAAAATGCAACTTGTTTTTGTGTTACAAATTTTCAGATTAACTATTATCTGGTCAACTCATTTTATCAGAACCGTCGCTTTTCCTCAGCTTTACAACTTTAAGATTATTCGTAATTTAGCGAGTTTTTATATTCAAGAAAGTTCGCGCTTCCATAAAATGTTTCCGGTTTCTGGATATTATGGGAAATATGCCTTGCTTTTTGGCAAATTTTTCAAAAATAGAAAATTTCTATCTACTTTTAAAATAACAAGTTGTAGTCTATTTATGACAAGTAGCTTAAACTGGCATTTAACGTGCATTTTAAAAAACACCGTGATTTGATGATAAATTAGGTTGAGTCGGTTGAAAGCCGAATTTAAAAAGATATTGCCGCTTATTGGAAGCCGGGAAGTTTTGACTGAGAAGGTTATTATTCTTACAATGCCGGCTCGCGGCGTCCTGTTTTTGGCGATGGCTTGAGCTTTAACGGTCGGGCAACATATCTCGGTTTATAAGCACGCTGGTTTTTAATCACGGAAGTTAATTATGCAAAATGTGTTGACCTGGTATAAAAAAGCGAATGATAAGACTTCGTCGGCAATGGTTCAAGCAAATGGACCCAAAAAGTCTTTTAGTCTTAATCCGGAAGAACAGCTTAAGATTTTTTTGTATGAATTAGAGAAAAAGTTGATTCGGTTGGAAGTTTCTCTGCGGCGATTGCGGCATGATCCGTCTGGGGTGGAGCAGTTTATTAATTTGCTGCGGCAGGTTATTTTGGAGATGGATGGCACTTTTACGCCGGAAATCAGAGATTCCTGGCAGAGTTGTAGCCGAGCCCCTATTAAGGCCGATGATTTCCAACAAATTATGGCCGATTTAAAACAATTACTTAATCATTTGCAAACTCAGTTACAGGAACAGCGATCATCGCATCAGATTATGCACAAAGTTCAGGATGATATCAAATCCCTGTTGGACCGTCAGATTTCACGCGCTGTTGTCTCGATGCGCTAAACTGCTATAAAATTACTCCCAAACATTGCAGTTGAAGAAATGTAGTGCGATTTGCCTAAATCGCACCCCGCGAATAAGACGATTCGCGCTACAAGTTCATCACTCCCCACGCTTTATTTTCCCGCCGTTTGATCGCCGCCGGCCTTGACATAAAAATAGCTGAAAACCACTAAAAGAGACAGAATGATGACCGCATAGCCGGTCGCCAGACCAAAATTCCAATTCTCAAAGGCTTGGATATAGGCAAATGTCGCTAAAATATCGGTGCGATGATACGGGCCGCCCTGCGTGATCAAATAGATGATGTTAAACATGTTGAAAGTCCAGATAGCGCCCAGTAAAGTCGCCGTCAGTGCCACCGGTTTGAGCATCGGCAGGGTGATATAGCGGAACGACTGCAATTTGCCGCCGCCGTCCATTTGCAGCGCCTCGTACAGCTCGTTGGGAATATTTTGCAGTCCACCCAAAAAGACCACCATCATAAAGGGAAAGCCTAACCAGATATTGGTGATAATCACCGCCAGCATGGCCCAGAACGGATCGGATAGCCAGGGAATCGGCTCGGCATGGAAAAACCGCAGCAATTGGTTAAAAAAACCATAATCCTGATTGAACAACCAGCGCCAGGAAAAGGCCGAAATGTAGGTCGGCACTGCCCATGGCAGCAACAAAATGATGCGATAAATCGACCGGCCTTTGATGTTGGCATTAATCAGCAACGCCAGACCCAGGCCGATCCCAAAATGAAAAACGACATTGCTGAAAGTCCAGATCACCGTCTGCCAAAAGATGCGCCAAAACTCCTTGCCCCGCAAAATCTTCGCAAAATTTTCCAATCCGACAAAAGCCGCCTGCGGCCCCAAATAACCCAAAAGCTCCTGCCATTTTTCGGCCACCTGCTCAAAAACTTGCGTCGGCGTCAGCTTGCCGGTCAGGCCGGCTTGAAAGGCCGGTGTCAAATCTGTAAAAATCAAGCCGCCTTCGGGGATAACCGGCCGATTGCTGGCTACTTCCAATTGCGATTTAAAGCCTTGCAGGATTGGATTGCCGGCCACGCGCGAATCGCTGTACGCTGACAACCGCGTCGGCAGTAGATTGTTGGTAATAGCCAGCTTGACCTGATTTTCGGTGCGGCTCAAAAACCGGATCAGTTGATAAGCGGCTTGCGTATGCGGGCTATTGGCGGCGATTACGTAGTTGTGACCGCCGACCGGCGAACCGTAATGCCCGTGCGGCCCCATCGGAATGCGCGTTACGCCCAGGTTGCCCGGATCGGCAAATTCCGCACCGGCTAAAATATCCGCCGTCGCCCAGGGGCCGTTCAAAATCATGGCGTATTTGCCGGTTTTAAAGCCGATCATCATGTTGTCATAATCATTGGCAAAGTCAATGATTTTGGGCGTGACATTGTGCTTATCCCGCAAATCCAGCAGGAATTGGAGCGCCTCTGCCGCCGCCGGCTGATTGATCTTGACCGTCCGGGTCGGGCCGTCAATTAAATCGCCGCCAAATACCCAGATAAACGGCAGAAAAAAATAGGCGTCGCCGCGAAAAAAGAAGCCGTAGCGGTCTGTGACCGGATCGCGCAGTTGCCGGCCAACTTGAATAAACTCCGCCAATGTTGCCGGCGGATTCAAACCCTTTTCAGCCAACAGGCGTTTGTTGTACAGCAAGGCGAGGCAGTCGGTGACTTGCGGAAGGCCCCACAGCTTGTCTTTGTACTGACAATAGGCCAGCGGCGCGCGCAAAAAGTCGCTTTCATCCTCCGGCGCAACCAAATCATCCAATGGATATAAGAAGCCGAGTTCAGCAAATTCCGGCGTCCAGGCTATTTCGGCCCGAAACACGTCCGGGGCGTCGCCGGCCTGAGCTACCGTTTTATACTTGTTTTGGGCGTCGGAAAAAGGAATGCGCTGGGTAATGACATGGATACCGGGATTTTCGGTCTCGAAAGCGGCGACCAATTCGTCGATTGTGCCGCTTTCTTCCACGTTATGGGTGTGCCAAAAGGTCAGCGTCAACGGCTGGGCGGTGGATTGGGCCACCCGGCGATCCGGGCGCTCCATGTTGTACTGGTTGATGTTGGTAAAGCTGTAATAAATCCCGCGCAACAGCGGGTAAAAGACCAACGTCGCCATGACCGCCAGGGCCGGGAGCAGGAATAAAATGGGCAGCCATTTAAAGTGTGATTTCATATCGGCTCCGTTAAAATGATGAGCCTGTAACTTACGCGATTTTGAGCGAGGCGTCAGTCTTTCATTTTAATGTCCACAAATACGACATTGCAGACGTTAAAACTTGATTAACTCGGGTCTCATTTTCCGGCGCGAATAAGCTTGAGCTTCTTTTCTTCCACCAACTGCATGGCCTTTTCGCTTTTGAGTATCTCATCTTCTTCGACAACCGCGACTTCGTCCGGTTGCAGTTCCATTGCATGGCCGCTCGTTAAGCGGACCACCAGAATTCCCGGATGCAGATTTTTAATTTTAACCATATAAGCTCTCCATTTATAATGCAGGCGTGCGTGTCAAAACAGTCAATAAGCCCACGCATTTTACAAGAGTTCGCCGTGCTTGTCAAGATAATTTGGCGGCCTTGAGATGTGCAGGCAGCGTCGGCGCTTTTGACGACGAGCAACCGCAGCCGCAGGAAGAGCAGCCGCCTTTTTGTGCACTTAGCTTAATATTGCGAAAGATCTGAACCGTGGCAATGGCGAACGCGATTCCGACAATGGTAAAGGTTAGAAGCGTTTGAATCATTATTTTCCTCCAAGTAAGAAATACTCGCTACAAAAACACGAAGTTTATTAAAAATTTTCCAAAATCCGCTATCCAAATCAGCTGAGTCCGAATAGTGAGCCGACCCGATAAATGATAAAGGCCAGCGCCCAGGCCAGTGTTAGTTCGTACCCGATGGCAAACCACATCCAACCCCAGGAGCCGGTTTCGCGTTTAATCGCCACAACCGTTACCAGGCATGGGGTGTAGATCAGCACAAAGACCATAAATCCAAAAGCAACCAGCGGGGTCATGCCCGATTGACGCAGGGCGTTCCGTAATCCCTCGCTGTTTTCGTCGGACTGATCGCTAATCTGGTACAATACGCCGGTGGTGCTGACGACAATTTCTTTGGCGACAAATCCGGTAATCAGGGCCACGCCCAATTTCCAGTCAAAACCGAGCGGGGCAATCACGGGTTCGATCCAGTGGCCGATTTGTCCGATAAAAGTGTGCTTTTGGGCTTCGGCGTGTTTTTGGGCCAAAATAGCGCTGATTGTGGTGTCAAACGCTGTTTGCAAACGGCCGTACTCTGTGGATTCTGCGGCGATGCCCTGAGTTTGGACGGCAAACTGCGCCCTGGTCTGCTGAATGGCCCCGTCGTAGTCCTGCGAATAATGCTCCAATTTAGGAAAAGCGCCCAGAAACCAGATAATGATGGACGATAACAGAATGACGCCGCCCATTTTGCGCAGATAGATTGAGCCGCGATCCCACATGTGATAAAACACGCTTTTGAGCGTTGGAACGCGATAGGGTGGCAGTTCTAAAACAAAATGGGATGGTTCCCCCTTCAGCAGTGTTTTGCTAAACAGCCGGCCCAGCAGCATGGCCAGCATGACCCCGAAAGCATATAAACCAAAGATAATATTACCGGCAGTGCGCTCGGAGAAAAACGCCCCGGCAAAGAGAATATATACCGGCAGACGCGCATTACAACTCATTAACGGGTTGATCAGGATCGTCAGGATGCGGTCGCGTTGGCTTTCTAATGCCCGGGTGGCCATAATGGCCGGCACATTGCAGCCAAAGCCCATGACTAACGGGATAAAAGACTTGCCGTGCAAGCCCAGACTGCGCATGATTCGATCCATCAGGAACGCGGCGCGGGCCATGTAGCCGGTATCTTCCATCAACGAGATGCCGAAAAACAGGATCAGAATATTGGGCAAGAACACAATCACACTGCCGACGCCGTTGATAATCCCGTCAACAAACAGCGCACGCAGGGGGCCATTCGGTATTGCTTTGCTGACAATTTCGCTAATCCAGCCGACGGCGGTGTCAATCCAGTCCATCGGATATTGGCCGACTGTGAAGGTGATCTGAAACAAGCCCCAGATAAAGAAAATAAAGATGGGAAAGCCCAGAATCCTGTTTGTCAGGGCACGGTCAATCAGTTGGGTTACATTCACTTTTTCTTGCGCGGGCGGTTTGATTGTTTCCTGGCACGCGCCGTGGACAAAACCGTAGCGCCGTTCGGCGATGATGATTTCCGGGTCGTCGTCGTAAAAAGATTTTATGCGGCTGCGGCTGGTTTCAATTTGGGTAACTAAACCGGGGCGGTCGCCGTTTAGCGGCAATTTATCCAAAACGTCCGTATCGTTTTCCAGCAGCTTGATGGCTTGCCAGCGTGTATTTTCCGAGCTAATCGGTCGCAGAATATGAGTCAGCTTGTCGATTTCGGCGGATATTTCCGGGCCGTAGTTGATCGACAGCGGTCGCGGCGACACCGGCCGGCGAGCCGTATACAGCGCCTGTTCCAGCAGCGCGTCTGTGCCTTTATTGATGCGGGCAACAGTCGGGACAATCGGCGCGCCCAACAAAAGACTCAGGCGTTCCAGATCAAATTGATAGCCATATTCGACGGCTTCATCCCACATGTTCAGGGCAATGACCACCCGCGTTTTTAGCTCGCGCAACTGCGTGTATAGATAAAGGTTACGTTCAACATTCGTAGCGTCTATTACTTGTATGATCACATCCGGACGCTCATTCAGGATGAAGTTGCGGGCAACCAATTCTTCCATCGAGTAGGTGGTCAGGCTATAAGTTCCGGGCAGGTCAATGATTTCCAGCGCTTGTCCTTGAAAAATAACCTGACCTTCTTTCTTTTCCACAGTTACGCCCGGCCAGTTGGCCACTTTGTGGCGGGAGCCGGTAATATTGTTAAAGAGCGAGGTTTTACCGGTATTAGGATTACCGGCAATAGCGATACGATAGGTTTTGGTCCGGCTTTCGGTGGACAAGGTTGGCATTGTTGGCTGTAAATCGGTGGTCGCGGTCATGCTGCCGATCCTTTTTTTGTGACGATGATTTGCGCGGCTTCCGTGCGGCGCAGACTGACGTGAAATCCACGAATGACATATTCAATTGGATCGTTCAGCGGCGCGCACTTTTCAACATAAATGGGCGTGTTCTCAATAAAGCCCATTTCGGCCAGACGCTTGCGAAAAGGCCCGGTTGCCTTGATTTTATGAATGACTGCCCATTCGCCGGGCAGAATATCGTTTAAGCTTAGAAAAGCAGGTGTGGATTCAAGCGTTTGACTCATAAAATTCCTTATTTATTGCATCATAATGCGATCTTTGCGCCTGCCACTTAGAAACTGCTCAAAAACTTAGACGCAACTAACTTTTAAAGACAAAAAAAATAAAAACTCAAGCCGCCTGCTTCCAACTTAATTCGCCGTCATGATGTTCAACCGGACAATCCTGACATACACTAACATCCATGTCGGTTGGATTTGTTCCCGCCGGCTCTTTTAAAAGCGGGCAACTCTTGGTAATTTGCACCAATCGCTCCAAACGTTGCAACGCTTCGTCGCTGATGACGTGCTCAATTTTGCAGGCGTCAAACTCCGCCTGGTTCGGATTAAGATGCAGCACATCGGCCAGGAACTCGCGCAATAGCGCGTTGCGCTGGATTAACTGCAACGCAATCTCGCGTCCGTCCGGCGTCAGTTCCACATAGCCGTAGCGTGTGTTTTCAACCAGGTTTTTATCCCGCAGCGATTTAACGGCGCTGGTCACGCTGGGCATCGTCACGCTCATCATATCGGCAATGTCTTTAACCCGCGCGACTTTGTGCCGCTTTTGCAAAAAATAAACAGCCTGGAGATAGTGCTCCATGTTGGGCGATAAGCCGTCCGTCATTTGATCCCATCCTTCGAACTTTCGACATTACGCGCAAAACGGCGCGCTTCTTAGCAGGCTTTCAACAATTCGGTATACGGTTGCGGCGTTATATTGCCGTCCGAATTTGGGTGTCCAATATCGACCGTGCGCTAACCAATGACGATAGTTCAGCGCGCTCTGATAATCCGAAAGCGTAGAAAGAAGTTGTCGATTGTCACGGTAGCATTCGCGCCATAGTTTCAGCAAATCCGACAAATCTGCGCGATTGCCTTTAATTTTAGTATATATTGCTCTGAGTTTGCGAGCTAACTCGTCTTTATGCTTCATGTTAACCCGCTGAAGATAATCCATTTGAAATCTTGCTTCTATTGCGCTGAAGAGCATCATCGCCGTTTGATGCTCAAGCTCGATCAAAAGGTCTTTTTGTTGCCGATCGAGCTGCGCGAATGTTTGGGTCAGGAACCGTTTATCCGTAATGCTGCCGTTTTTAATGCCGTTGAAATACTCCGAAACGGCGCGCACGGTTGTTTCATGCTGAGCCCAAATACCGGGCAATACCGGATTTTGACCCGAAAATGTAATCCGCTTAGTCATGAATAAGCTCGAGCAAAGCGTCGGAAAAAGTGTCGGCATTTAAATCAATGTAGGTGATATCGGGCGGCGCAGTCGCTATTTTCCATGAGAGATTTGCAAAGTCGTTATCAACCCCGGATTTTTTTGTCGGGCCAAATCCACCCGCATTTTTATCAACCAGCACAAACGTGATCGCGCCGTTTTTGCCTTTCATGTCGATACGGCCATGAGCGCCGACCACAAATTTTCCTATGGGCTCAATAAGAACGTCATCTTCGCCGATTTCTACGACCATGCTTTCGGTTTGGTAACGACCGATATTCTTCTCAAATATTTCCATGGGCTCGAACCGATAACGCACAACGCCGGTATTTTCATGTTCCTTAAGCCAGGAAGCGACATCGGCAAAAAAAAGTTTGACGGCTTGCAGCCAGGCATTCTTTTTTTGCTCGCGGTTTTCGGAAAGCCGTTCGGATACTTGTGCTTTCCCGACTAGAAAAGCCGCCAGTTCTTTTTTGCTCATGAAGCTCTCCGTTCAAGTTTTGCAGATTATCCTGCGAGGAGATATTTTGCGGTTGCGTGTGACGTTACAAAGCAGTCTCTACCTGCGCCCAGGAGATTGCTTTGTAACATCACACGGTTTATTATCGCCGGCGGTCTTAATCTTTAAACTTTAAGCCGGAAACGATGCGCCCGATATCCTCGCCCATGATTACGCCTTTATCAATAGCGGCGCGATAGTGAATGCCGCCGTAAAGCCGGGACAGGGCATTTTCCTGCAAGGCATTATCCATAGAACTGTAGCTGCGCGGACTCATACCACGATTGTCATGGGTGTGATCAACAAAAGCAATGTTGCCAAACAGCTCTTTCAAGACCGTAAACGACGCGCCGCCCTGCACCGAATGGCCTGATGGATATTCCGGAAAAGGTGGCGTAGAGACCGGATCCGTCAACGCAGGCTTATTCCAGTTTGTATCAATATAGAGCTGGATGTAGGAAATTGGCCGGATTAAGTTATAGACATACTTTAACTTCCAGCAGGCGATAAAGGCGTCATTGACGGCAATCCCGACTTTGGCGTAAGCTTCGGCGGCAAAGTCCAGAGATGCATCTTGCTGCTGGATGAGTTGGGTTAAAATCGAAATAGAGTGGCCGGACGGGGTAGCCGTTTGACCCGGGTTATCGGCCCAGAACAAGGCAATATCGCGGCGGTCTGTTGATAAGTTACGAACCGTATTGTAGACTTCCGCGGCTTCGCGATAAAAAGGAGAGCCCGGATCGGTGGAAAAGGCCGGGTGCGGGCCGGGATCGCAATCCGCGGTTGGGTTTACATAGGAAAGGACAAATGGCCGGTTGCTGCCCCAATACGGCTGCATGGCGCGTTGATAGGCTGACGGGGTCGTGACCCACATGCCCGGGCCGGTCGGCGGAACATAGTCGGTTGGGAAATTGCGCAGATAGCCTTCATGCCCGCCGTCCATTGTCGACCAGCGAAAAATTGCGGTTGCCAGCGTCCGGCCAAACTCCTGCGAACGGGTAATAACGTCGGATTGCGCATTTGCGCTATAGCGTTGATTCAGGGTTATCTCTAACGTCGAAATGCGGTTTTTTAACGAATCCGGCGCGGTCGGAAAGAAGCCGGCCACCATGTAGGCTAAGGCGCTATTGGCTACCAACCGCCACTCGTACTCTTTTCCCGAACTCGGCACCGGCAGTGAGCCGAACCCGTTTAGCTGTCCGGCTAAAGAGTTGTATTCGGGCATGCCGCCGACAACCGATTCATACAGCGTAATTCCGGCATAACCAAAGGCGCGCGCGGCGACCGGTGGCGTATAGCCTCCGGTGCCCTGGACCAGGGCCCGCATCAAATCAAACCACTCCGTAGCAACTTCCGCATCGTACGCCGCGACTTCATTGGCGTCATTCGGGTCATTGCTTGTCGAGCAGCTTGCCGCAAACAGCGCCATCAACCCGATGAGACTCATCAGGCTTAAAGCTTTCATTCCGACCGTTTTTGACTTGAAACACATTGCCATTTCAGAATCTCCGTGTTGTAAAGAGGTTTAAGGTTGTTAAGATGAATTATGCGGCGCTAAGATAGAGGCGTCTAACTTTTTCGTCAAGCACTATTTACCGATTCTGACGGATCAGCCAGTTAATTTTTAATATCTTTTTAATTTAGACGTTGCGAATCGAAATTTTTGGTTTTAAGTTTACAAAGCTCTTTATACAGTAGCAAATCTCAAGCAAAGGTATCACACTCATGAAAAAACATCGTACATTAGCAATTATTATGGCCGGCGGCGAAGGTCGGCGACTTTTCCCTTTAACGGCGGAGCGCACCAAACCGGCAGTCCCTTTTGGAGGTATTTACCGCATCATTGATTTTACGCTGAGCAACTGTGTTAATTCCGGATTACATCGGATTTGCTTGCTGGCGCAGTACAAATCACTGTCACTGCAGCGTCATTTGCATGAAGGCTGGAATTTTTTCAGCTATGAATTGGGCGGTATGCTGGAGTTTATTCCGGCCCAGCAGCGCGTTGGGACCAATTGGTACCGCGGTACAGCCGACGCCGTTTATCAAAATATCTATACGATCCGCCAGGAAAATCCCGATTATGTGGTAATCTTAGCCGGTGATCACGTGTATAAGATGGATTATGCCGAAATGATTCAGTTTCACATCGACAACGGCGCAGCCCTGACAGTCGCCACAATCGAAGCGCCGATTGAAGATGGCAAGCGTTTTGGCGTTATCGGCGTGGATGAAAATCTGCGCATTAAAACCTTTATCGAGAAGCCGCCAAATCCGGAGCCTATGCCCGGCAATCCGAAAAAATGTTTGGCTTCCATGGGCATTTACATCTTTAACACGGCTACGTTGGTCAAAGAGTTGGAAATTGACGCCAGTCTGGATACCGACCATGATTTTGGCCGAAATATTATTCCAAAAGTTATTGGCGAATATCCCGTTTACGCCTATCTGTTTGCCGATAAAAACAAGAAATCCGTTAAATACTGGCGTGATATTGGGACAATTCAGGCGTATTGGGAAGCAAACATGGATCTGGCTGCGATTGACCCGCTGTTTAACTTGTATGATAAGGAGTGGCCGATTCGCACATTTCAGGTGCAGGCGCCGCCGGCCAAATTTACCTTTGATTTCCCCTCCATAGAGCGGGTTGGCCATGCGCTGGACTCTATTGTATCTAATGGCTGTATTATTAGCGGCAGCACGGTTCGGAAATCGGTCATTTCACCTTTTGTGCGTATTCACAGTTATTGTGAAATTGATCAATGTGTGATTATGAACGGCGTCACCATTGGCCGGCATTGCAAAATCAAGCGGGCGATTATTGATAAGTACGTTACGGTGCCGGAGCATACGACAATCGGCTACGATCCGGAAGAAGATCGCGAAAAATATACCGTAACCGAAGAAGGATTGACCATTGTTTCTAAGTTTACGGGGAATAAAGAACAGATCCGGCGGGGCTGGATCGAATAGTATATGACATGCGCCAGCATACATAAAAAAGTAGCAATTATTTTCCAAAATTTTATATTATTCGCGTGTGATAATTATGTTTGGACGAGTTACTCATTAAACCTGATGAAAAGGAGTGTCCGATGAAAAAGCTGTTTATTTTAGCGCTGCTGATAACCGGCGTTATGTTGACTGCTAATGCCTGGGCGGAAGCTGACCTTGGTTTTAAAGGAATCGGCGTAAAAGTAGGTCTGGTTGATGCTGAAGATGTTGATGCGACAATTGGTTTTGGCGGATTTGTTGATTTGGGGACGATTGCCCCAAAGATTAAGCTGGTTACCGGCGTTGATTATTGGTCCAAAACGGAAGATATTATCCTTGGGGAAGCTACGCTGAGTGATATTGTAATTTATGGCAATGCCAACTATTTTTTGTCTGAATCGGAGTTCCGACCTTATGTGGGTGGCGGCTTAAGCGTCAATCTTATAAAAGTCGAAACAAAGGACAATGATCTGATTGGCGATGGCGCTTCAAATAGTGAAACCAAATTAGGTTTTGATCTGGCCGGCGGTGTTTTATATCAAATGGGTGGCAAGACCGATTTTTTGGGTGAATTCAAATATCGTCTGGTAGATGGCGCCAATCAAATGTCCATCATGGCCGGCATTGTCTTTAACATGGGTGATCGTTAAAGTTACGTATAAATCCTAACCCGGACTTCAAACTTAAAGCGCCCGACTCAACACGAGTTCGGGCGCTTTTTTTGGCAAAAAAAACACCATCGGCGAGATACTCACGCAGCCCCAAACATGTGAAGGTTGGCCCTCAATCCTTGTGCGTTTATTGCATTCGCCGATGGCTTTATATTTTCATGTTACTCTACACATTCATAGAAAATATTAAATCAGATGTTGATCGTTTTGTCAACCGTTTTCTTCCATCTCAGGCAGGCCACAAAGGAAAAATGCCGCATTCATTATAAATGCGGCCTTTCGCTTAACCTCCGGGAAGGAGGGAGGGAGGAAATTTTAAATGGAAACGGGTATCTTGCTCTTGCCCCGATTTACTTCGTATCACCCTTTTCAGTATACTTCTTCTTTTCAGGCGATTTGGACTCTTTGGCCGGTTCTTTATCTTTGGAATCCTTGTCGCTCTCTTTCTCCGACTTCTTGACCTCAGACGACTTGTCATTATCGCTTTCAGATTTGACAGGTTCCGCGGCTTCTTTTGGCTTTAGCTTAATCGAATACGATTTGGGCTTGGTCGTCTCTTTCGCTTTGGAATCCTGCTTATCAGGCTCAACCGACTTTTGCGGTTCAATTGGGCCGGATTTTTGTTCGCCCGGCACATCTCGCCATTCTTTCGTCGGTGGCAGCGGTGTTTGATGCTCGTACTTATCCGTATTTTTAACCGGTGGCAGCGGTTTCGGATAAGAAGATTTGTCCGTATCTTTCACCGGCGGTAACGGCCTTGGATCTTCAGTGCGATCTTGACCATGATCCCACGTCGGCAGCGGTTTTGGATAAGAAGATTTATTCGTATCTTTCACCGGCGGTAACGGCCTCGGATCTTCAGTGCGATCTTGATCACGATCCCATGTCGGCAGGCTTGGCAGCGTTTTTGTCTTAAAGCGTTCTACGCCAATCGCGTCTTGTGGCCGGATGACTTCGTCTTTGACACCATACTTTTTTTCCGGCTTTGGATCTTTGTAGCGATCCCGATCATGACGGGTTTCGATAAACTTGGCCGGTGGCTGCTCTTTCGGCTCGGTAACAATATTGGCTGCGCCGGATTTGTAACGCATGTCTCCATAACCGCTGCCGGGACGATACCGGTCGTCAGGCGAGTTTTTCCAGCGGCCGCGATCATCGTGATCACGTTTTTTGTAGCGATAACGCGGTTCGTAGCGGCGATTGCCCGTGCCGTTGTAACGACAATTATCTTCATTTTCAAAGTAGAACACAACTTCCGTGCAAACATCATTATACGGGTCATAGCGATTCCACTGATTGGAGCGCTCGGCATGGCAGTCGGAACAGACCGTGCGCGGATAATAGACATAGCGCTCGACATAGAAATAGGCCATATCAACCGCAGTTTGCTTGCGCTCCCAATGCGAATCCGGGATGCAGTGACGGTTTATTTTGTTGATGGCCAAAAACGGGTCGCCCTGCACGATGCCGAAGGACACATCCCAATCGTCACGATTGTCGTGATAACCGCTATTCCGGCGATAATTAGACGGCTGGCGATATTCAAAATCCGGCACGTCATAGGGCGAAAGCGAAGCCACCGCCTGCACATACTCAATGCCCTCGGGGCCGTCGATGCGCAGCTCATAGCCATCATAGCGATCCGGCACTTGATAGGTGCGGTAGCCGCGCACATAGTTGTCCTCAAAACGATCATGCGGCCATAAGCGATGGATATAACCCTGCGAATCAATGTTATAAAGGGTGACGTAGCAATCGAGGTTGGCGCGAAATAAGACCGTGATTTCCTCGCCCGGATAGTAAACGGAACCGTCCGGTTGATCCATCCACACATCAATCTCCAAATCTTTGTAGCGGGGATGCGAGGTGATCGGGTAAACATTTACCTGCGCCCAGGCTGTCGCGGTAAAAGCAAACAGCATCAGTGTCAGTTGTAGCAATCTTTTCATAACAGGCTCCTTTCGGTTTTTGGCGGATTACGAACTCGGTATCTTAAAAGTTCGGAAAAAACCCTAAGGGTCTTAATGTTGATGCCCATAGAATAAGGATTTTCGTATGAGACCCTTAGGGTTTACCGTGATTTTTTGAGCGATTACCGAATCCGGTTTCTTATGATAATCAAATCTTACCAAGCTTCATCTTGTATCTGGCTATGATACAGGATGAAATTACAGATATTCCCAAATATTTTAAACGTGACGCAAAGCCTTTGAAATCGTATCTTGCTTTTTAAATCGTAAATAATCAAGGTAAGAGCCGAATAGTTACAAATGCTGATAAGTAGTGTGTCCATGACCTCCGAATTGACCCCCGACCAAAAAAAGCTGTTTGAAGCCTTACGCACCTGGCGCAACAAGGAGGCGCAGCGGCAGGACGTCCCGCCGTACATGATCTTTCAAAATGACGTACTGCGCGACATTACCCAAAAAATGCCGCCGTCCATGGAAAGCCTGCTGCAAATAAACGGCCTCAGCCAACGCAAAATCAACCAATACGGCCGGCAGCTCCTCAGCCTGGTTCAAAACCCCGACAAAGCTGATGAATCCATTATCGGCAGCGAATCTCTCTCGCAAATTTACGACGCCGGCCCGGTGGCCACCGGCTTTACCGAAGGCGATGTCATCCCCGTCACGGTCTTAAACAAACAGGTCCTGGAAATCATCAAAAAAGTGTTTCGCAGCCAGTTTCGGCAAAAGATGGTGTTGGTCGAAGGCGAGATTCATAACATCCGCGAATATTCGGAAAGCCGCATCTTCTTTGATCTGGGCGATGAGGACGGCGTGTTGACCTGTCGCTATAACGGCGCATGGCCGGCTGGTCTGGCCGAAGGTCAACACGCTGTTTGCGCCGGAACCGTCGGGGTGTCGCAATGGCTGGGGACGCAGTGGACGCTACTGTTGGAGGTCGGTCAGATCAAGCCCGGCGGGACAGGCCTTTTGACCGGGCGGAAGGAAAAAGTTCGGGAGCGGCTGGAGCAATGCGGCTATTTTGACGCCT
Organism: uncultured Gemmatimonadota bacterium; assembly: GCA_964404765.1. Classification (GTDB taxonomy): domain Bacteria; phylum 4572-55; class 4572-55; order 4572-55; family 4572-55; genus CAYOLL01. The sequence goes on from CAYOLL010000016.1 coordinate 35,630, forward strand.
ATCGCCATCGCCCTTTGCCACGTCAGCCGCAGCGGATCGGCGTTATTGGGGCTAAATCGGAGAACGTGCTGGAAGATTTGCAGCGAAAACTGACGGCTTACCCGCAGATCCAGTGGGAATTTTATCCGGTCAATTTGGTAAAAGTAAATGAAATCGTGGACGCACTTCGCCGGGCGGATGCCGGTGGAAAAGATATTTTGATACTGGCAGCGACCAAAACCGCCGATTTGGATGTATTTGACGAGCCGGAGTTGGTGGAAGCTATTGCCGACACAAAAACACCGCTGCTAACCCTAATCGGCACGGCAGCAAGTGAAACTTTATGTGATCTGGCAGCCGACGTTTCCTGCCCGTCAGTTGATGATATTGCCCATAAAATCAGGGAACTCTGGCGCAAAGAACCTGTATCACCCGTCACATTTTTGGCCTGGATTATTTTGGTCATGACAATCGCTTTATTGGCCTCAATTGCATTTTTAATGCTTAAACGCGCCGGCTTTTTCTAATTAATAACTTTTCATTTCCGTGTCACAAAGCCGCAAAAAGACTTTAACATCTTTGTGACTTTTTGAACCTGTGGGTCTTTGTGATGGACGCATACTTTTAGTAAAAGGAGTCTTATGTGAAAACATTTCAAACCATTCTCGTACTATTGACGTTGATGATAGGTCTGCCGGTCGTTAGCAGCTTTGCCGATGAAGACTTGGATGGCCATGCTGTAAAACCGAATCCCAACTTTATCGATCCGATCAAATGGGAAAGCGGCACGATAAAAGAGGCAATGGCCAAAGCCAGAGGACAGAAAAAAATCCTGTTCGTTCTCTTCTACAAAGAGAATTGCGGCTACTGCCAGAAGCTGAAAACCGAAGTTTTGCCCGACGCCGATGTCAAAAGCTTTCTGGATTCTTTCGTCACCTACAAGGCTGACATGAATACTCCGGAAGGGAAGGATCTGGGCAAATTTAACCGCGCGTTTAGCACACCCGTTTCGATTCTTTTTGAGCCGACCGGCGAAGAGATTGATCGTGTTGTCGGATTTTGGGGCGTTGCAGATTATCTGAAAAGAATGGATGAATACTCACGTCGGATTAATACACTGCAGGATTATCTTAATCGGCATAAGAAGAACCCGACCGATCCGGAGCTGCTCTACAACATTGGCCAAAAACTGCTGGATCGCCGGCTTGACGACGATGCCTTTGCTTATCTGGATAAGGTTGCAACTGCCGATCCGCAAAATAAAAAGGGATTTACCGATGATGCTTTGTTTTTAAAAGGCCGTTTTTTACATGCCAAACTGCAAAAAGCAAAAGAAGCCGAAGCGCCGCTGTTAAAGGTCCTGGATGCTTACAGCAACAGCGACAAAGCCGTGGAAACATTCAATCGGCTGATGTGGGTTTATACCGCCTTAAAAGATCCGGCCGCCATGCTGGTCGCGTATGACAAGTACACCAAGGTCTTGCCAAAAGACCCCGAAATACAACGTGTCGCCGCTACGGAGTTGTGCAAAAATTGGGATGATCCGAAATATAATGCCGCCGGTATGAAAGCCATCCAAAAAGCGATTCAAATGGATGGCAAGGACGCTAAAAATTACAGCGTTTTAGCTACAATTTACGCCGGCCATCGTGACTTTGACGACGCCCTGTCCGCGTTGGACAAGGCCATGAAGTTAGACCCTGAAAACAAAGTTTATAAAAATCGTTATGAACAAGTCGTAGCGGAACGCAGTAAGCCCCATTAAGATCGAACGAAATGATGCCTTCAAAGACCCTAAGGGTTGAAATAAACTCTTGGGGTTTTTTCGTTTACAGAGATTTGACAGAGATGGACACCACCTCGCTGGTGGCGTCCATCTACACAGGAAAAAGCATGCCCCGAATATCTCTGCGCGCTAACATTATCTTACTCATCACTGCGGCGATTTGGGGCTTTGCCTTTGTCGCGCAGCGGGTCGGCATGAATCATGTCGGCCCTTTTACTTTCAATGCGGTGCGTTTTGCCCTTGGGGCCGTCTGTTTGATCCCGGCTTTGTTGTGGTTAAATCGCGCCAAGACATTATCCGTTATTTGCGACGATTTTTTGAGTGCCTGGAAAGGCGGCGCATTGATCGGCTGTTTGCTGTTTTGCGGCGCGTCTTTACAGCAAATCGGCATGATTCATACTACCGCGGGCAATGCCGGCTTTATCACCGGTTTATATGCCGTGCTGGTGCCGCTGGTCGGGTTAGTATGGCGGCAAAAAATAGGCCGAAATGCCTGGGCCGGAGTCGCGCTGGCCACCATCGGCATGTATCTGCTGAGTGTGACGGCGGAGCTAACGATGAGCCGCGGGGATTTACTGGTCTTGATTGGCGCGGTTTTTTGGGCATTTCATGTGCAGGGAATCGGTCATTTCACGCAAAAAATAGAGCCGCTGGAATTGGCCATTTGGCAAAGCCTGATTTGCGCCGGATTGAGCGCCGTTGTCGCTTTGTTGACCGAACCACTCGCGTTGAGCAACTTAACCGCTGCAACTGTGCCCATCTTGTACGCCGGCATTCTTTCAGTCGGCGTGGCTTATACCATGCAGGTGATCGGACAGCGCGAGGCGCATCCGACCTTGGCCGCGATTATCATGAGTCTGGAATCGGTTTTTGCGGCTCTCGGCGGCTGGCTGCTGTTGGATGAAACGCTGACGTTGCGCGGTCTGATCGGCTGCGCGCTTATGCTGGCCGGTATGATTGTGGCGCAGATTCCGCCGGATTTTCTGAAGCGCGATTCTAACTCGGGCGGCAAATCCGTTTAGCCACAAATTGGCACAAATCATCACGAATGCTTTTTGGTTTTGTAATTCGGCTACTATGCTTTATTCGAGGGAATTTGTGCTAATTCGAGCCCTTAGACATTCAATGTCATTAAGATAAGGATAAAGCCGATTTTTTTGCTCGGCGCTCTTGCTCGCGGCTCCTTGCTCCAATTGGGTTTTAAGAGCCGAGCAAAGAACAAGGAGCAGGAGTCCGGAGCAAGGAACTCTACCGCATTTTTCTTAACTTAATGACATTGCCTGGACATTAACTCAAGCGAATAGCCTGACGGCGGCGGCCCCATGTTCCTGCCGCATCCTCAAAATGTCCGGCAATCGTTGTCCCGCAGCGTCGGCACTTGCCCGCCTTTATCTCATAATTACCCAATTCGTACCAACAGCGATCAATTACCGTGTTTTGACAACTCGGGCAATAGGTGCTGCCGCCGGCAGTGTCATGAACATTGCCGGTGTAAACGTAGCGCAAACCTTTTGAAATAGCGATGTTGCGGGCGCGGGTCAGGGTTTGCGGCGGCGTAGGCAGGCGGTCCATCATCTTAAAATCCGGGTGAAAGGCCGTAAAATGCAGCGGCACATCCGGCCCCAAATGCTCGGCAATCCAGTCGCATTCGGCGTGCAGCTCGGCATCGCTGTCGTTCAAATCCGGGATAAGCAGGGTGGTGATTTCGAACCAGACGTTGGTTTCCCGCTTCAAATAAACCAGCGTATCCAACACGGGTTGCAAGTGACCATAAGTAACTTTGTAATAGAAATCTTCAGTAAAGGCTTTCAGATCGACATTTGCCGCGTCCATGTGCCGGTAAAACTCCGGACGGGCCGTGTCGGTAATGTAGCCGGCAGTGACGGCCACGGTCTTGATGCCCGCTTCATGACAGGCCTGGGCGATGTCAATGGCGTATTCGGCAAAAATAACCGGATCGTTATAGGTAAAGGCAACGGATTTGCAGCCATAAGCCGCCGCCGCGGTGGCGATTTGCGCCGGCGTGGCCCCATCCGCCAGCCGATCCATTTCCCGCGATTTACTGATGTCCCAATTTTGACAAAAGCGGCAGCCCAGATTACAGCCGGCCGTGCCAAACGACAGGACGCTGGAGCCCGGATAAAAATGATTCAGCGGCTTTTTCTCAATGGGATCAATGCAAAAACCACTGCTGCGCCCGTACGTGGTCAGCGTCATTTGATCGCCCTCGCGCATCCGCACAAAGCAGAAGCCGCGCTGTCCGGCGTTCAACCGGCAGTAGCGCGGACACAGATTGCATTGAATGCGCCCATCTTCAACCACTTCCCAAAAGCGGGCGGGATAATTGGCGTTCGATGTCATGGATCACCTCGCATTTCCGGTCGGAAAAAGCCGAACCGTAACCGATCCGTCTCCCTGATCGAATGCGGCCCGGAATTTTTGATCAAAGGACATTATTGCGTCCGGGGCATCATCGGCTAATTGGGCTTTTTTGCGCTCCGGGTCAATTTCATACAATACGTCATTGTCGCGGCCCATGGACATTTCGGGCGTAAAATTCGGCGTACTATCGCGTTCGGTGCGCGTTAAGCCCAATTCCAGCCAGGCGTTGCTGTAACAATATAGCCGCTTGTTTTTCCAGCCTGCCACATTGATATAACCGGGATAAACGTCTGTTGTCAGCACTAAAACGCTATCCTTGTAAACGGCTACGTCCGGATGACCTTCCCCAACCGACGCCGCCGCCCAATAAGCGGACCCGTCATCACAAACAACATCAAAAACATTGGCATAAAGTATCTCCAGGTTTCTCGACAGCCGTGTAACCTGTTTTTCAGCAAAAAGATAGCGATAGAATTGATCTTCCGGATCTTCCAGGCTTGGTGATCTTGTCACCACAATAAAACCGCGATCGGCATCCAGCCAGGCCAATAGATCAATATCCTTAATTGATGACACGTCAATCGTATCTACTTTGGCGGCAACGGCGTCCAAAATATAAATACGCCCGCCGGCGCTGTCCCAAACCGTCAGCGCCAGACGCGCCGTTCGATGCGCCCACTCGTAATCGCGCATTTCGCCGACCGTCGAAAATTGAAGCACGGGATAAATTGGTTGAATCTCGCGAGCCATGATGCCCTCGCCGCGGACAATCGTGTCACCTGCCGTGATCGAAATTGGCATCGGCAAGTTCAGCTCTTCGGCTGTCGGACTCCATTTACGCCCCGGATTCCATTCGCCGGTGACGGCTACCTGCTGCCCGGCCCACTTTTTCAGGGAATCGGCCGGGACAGTTTCGGTCGGATGAACGGGGATACCGCCGACTTTAAACGGATGTCCGTACCAGGCCTCCGCACTTTGCACTTGATCGGGGTAATAGGTCAAAACGCCTTCCGCTGTCCGGTTCATCGCCATGTTTTTAGCGGGAACCGTTTTGGCTGCATTGCATGCCCCGCAAATTGCGCTAAGAATTGCCAAAAAAGTATAGGCTCGAATGCTCATCTGGACCTCGTGTCTTGTGAAATCGATACCGTAGCGTGGGCGCGAATAAGGCGATTCGCGTTACAAACTGTTACTTTAGAAGTTCAAATCTAACTGTTTTCCAGCGCGGCGAGCGATGTCTCATCGCGCAGACGGGGATTTGCCCAACCGTACAGAACGTCAGCCAACAAATTCATCCCGACAAATACCATTGCGCCAAACAGCACAACTCCTTGTATGACTGGAAAATCGCGCCGGGAAATAGCGTCCATCAAAAAACTGCCGATGCCGGGTCGGCCAAATATTGCCTCGGTCAGAACAGCGCCATTTAGAAAGCTGGCAAAATCCAGCGTGGCAATGGTAATGACCGGAATCAGCGCATTTCGCAACCCGTGCTTGTAGACAACCCGCCACTCCGGCAATCCTTTGGCGCGGGCGGTTACAATATATTGCATGGTCAGCGCTTCCAGCAAACTGGCGCGCGTTACGCGTGCAATCAGCGCCGCCGCTCGTGTGCCCAAGGCCACTGACGGCAAAATAAGAGCGGCAACTGTCCCGCCAAATCCTTGCCCAACACCAGAGGCCGGCAGCCAGTGGAGTTCAATCGAGAAAACAAGAATCAATGCCAGGCCAAACCAAAATACCGGCATAGAGACGCACAGCAGCGCCGCCAGCCGGCCCAATTGATCCGGCCACTGTCCATAAAATTGGGCCGAAATAACGCCGGTACTCAAACCAAATACCAGCATAATAAGCATTGCGCCAACGGCCAGTTGTGCAGTATATGGTAAATACGTCATCAAACTTTCGCGCACCGGACGCTGTGAGATGTACGACCGTCCCAAATCACCCTGCGCCAGACGACCCAGAAATGCGGCATATTGCCAATACAATGGGGCATCCAGACCTAATTCGGTTCGCAGCCGGGCTTTGACTGTCTCATCCGCGCGTTGGCCCAGCATGGCCTCGACCGGATCGCCGGGAATTACATATATTAACAAAAAAGTGATGAGCGTTACACCCAGCCCAACCGGCACGGCCTGGAGCAGACGCTTTAGCACGAAAGACAGCATCGTGGTTATTGTCCTCAATAGAATTGTGAACTAATACGGTAAGTAAAAATGCCGCATCAAGTCAAGATAAATGCGTGAGTGCGAAGATATTTCCGCGCACAATGCAAATATTCCGGTGTAATTTTATACCTGGATTATTCATTCATAATGGCCCCGCGCTGTTTAAAAGGTAAGAATGTGTTATTGACGGCAAAAAAAATTTTGGGTGTTATTCAAAATATGTGTTGCATAAAAATCAATATATCGTATATTTACGATATACGATTAAGGAGTAACGAATGGCTTTTTCAAAAAACGATCAATTTGATGCAGCTTGCAATGAACTTTCGGCTTTTGCCAAAGCGCTGTCGCATCCGGCGCGGATTCAAATTTTGAAGGCATTGGCTTTGCGCCAAAGTTGTATTTGCGGTGAACTTGTGGAAGCGTTACCGCTGGCGCAATCTACGGTATCGCAACATCTTAAAGAGCTTAAAAAGGCCGGCCTGATCTCCGGCGCTATTGATGGGCCCTGTTCATGCTATTGTATTAACTGGGAAAATTTGAGTAAATGTTTTCATCTCATTCAAAGTTTGGCAGATGAATTAAAGTCTGCCGGTTGTCAATGCTGACTCAATCACACAAGGAGAATTCTTATGGAAAGCGCGATGGAAATTAAGCAATTGGTCAAGGAAAAATATGGCGCAATTGCGCAAAACAACGACTGTAGCAGTGGTGATGGATGCTGCGGTGGGACAGATTATTCGATGGTTGGCGACGATTATACGCAGCTTCAAGGCTATGTGGCTGAGGCCGATATGAGTCTGGGTTGTGGAATGCCGACTGAGTTTGCCAATATTCAAGCCGGTCAGACGGTACTTGACCTGGGTTCCGGGGCGGGTAATGATGTTTTTGTTGCCCGGGCGCTTGTTGGCGAGACCGGCCATGTTATTGGATTGGACATGACTGAAGCCATGATCGCCAAAGCAAATCGCAACAAAATTAAATTGGGTTATGAAAATGTTGAGTTCCATCTGGGTGACATCGAAAATATGCCCATCGCCGATGACACGGTTGATGTTATCATTAGCAATTGTGTGTTGAATCTGGTGCCGGATAAGAACAAAGCATTTGACGAAATGTACCGCGTTTTAAAGCCGGGCGGCCACTTCTGCGTGTCCGACATCGTGCTGATTGGCGACCTGCCGGCGGCCATGCAGCAAGCGGCGGAAATGTATGTGGGTTGTGTAGCAGGCGCGATGCAGAAAAGCGACTATATTCGCGTAATCTATGAAGCGGGCTTTACCGGCGTATCGCTCAAGAAGGAGCGGCGGATTGATTTCAGCGATGAAGTTATGCGCAAGTATATTCCTGATGAAATCGTTACGGCCTATCGCGCTTCCGGCGCCGGTATTTTTAGTGTGACGGTTTATGCCGTTAAGCCGATAGTTTAGTAACAGAGCTTAAAAGAGCTGCCTAAACTTACCGTTACGAATGTTTTTTGCAAAGCAATCTCGCCGCTGTTCGGGATTGCTTTGCTGCGCTGCAATGATGCTTTAATTTTGCGCAAAAAAAAGTTTGCGAGGTGAATTAGGCCGCAGAGTCCGTCCTCAGACGGTTAGCGATCAGGTGAATAGCTCGCCAGCTTGATAAAATCTACAATCTACTGCTGTTCAGCATAAGTTTGTGTGAACTCAAACCTGACGGATTTTGGAAACCCGTCAGGTTTGATCGTCGAAAAAGTTCACACGAACTTAGGCCGCGTAGCACTACTATCCAATCAGGCGGGCAAGCGGCACATGAATAAAGCCGTCAATAACTAACCCGACAAAAAGCGCAAACAAGTACAGGATGGAGTAGCCAAACAAGCCACGCTGCGTTTCCCGCACCGAATTCCGGCGGGTTTTAACAACTTTGGCAATGAAAATGCCGCCTAAAATTGAGGCCAAAATCAGATAAATTACGCCGACATTAACAAAATATAACGAAAGGCTGATGGCAACAACACTCAAGGTGTAGTAGAAAATCTGGCGCAAGGTTGCGTCATCGCCTTGGGCAACCGGCATCATGGGGTAGCCGACTTCCACATAATCCGCTTTGCAAAACAACGCCAGTGCCCAAAAATGCGGCGGCGTCCACAAAAAAATGATCAGAAAAAGCAGCCACGGGGCCAGGCTCAGCGATCCGGATGCCGCTGCCCAGGCAATTATCGGGCCCATAGCTCCAGCCGCCCCGCCGATAACAATATTCTGCTCCGTATTCGGTTTAAGCCAGAGGGTATAAAACAAGCTGTAAAATAAGATGGTGCCCAGAGCCAGCAATGCGCTAAACAAATTAAAAAACAGACCAAAAATGAGTACACCGGTAATCCCGATACTTATCGAAAAAATAAGCGCTTGCTTCGGACTTATCTGCCCGGAAGGCAGCGGGCGACGATGGCGGGTTCGGGTCATGCGGGCATCGACATCACGCTCAAAATACTGGTTCAGGGCATTCGCCGATCCACCGGTTAAATACAAGCCCAGGATAATCAGGCCAAATCGCAACGGATCATGCGCCAGGCCGCCCTCCATAAAAAGAGCTGTGCCGCCGGTTATCAACACCAGCAGCATAATAGAAGGCTTGGTCAACTGGAAATAAGGCTTTAGTTTCGACATGAAGTGTCCTTTATCAAGACTTAAGTTATCGCTCAACCGAATAAAAAACTGCGTTAAAATAATGGACTCGATACATTCTGTCAATTGCGGCGTCGTTTTTTCTTGATGAACGGGAAAAGATTTGCCATTTTATGCCGTCTGCCTGGGAGATGAGTTGCTCAGCCTGAAAAATTCAAGGCTCATCACCAAGGCATGAAAACCTTAAAAAGGAAGGTCGCTCTCGTGAGTTCAAAGCAGATCCATATTCCGGAGACGATGTTACGACGCATCTATATCTTTATTTTCATGCTATCCGGTTTTTCCGGGTTGATTTATGAATCTATTTGGACACATTACTTAAAGCTGTTTTTGGGCCATGCCGCATACGCTCAGATATTGGTTCTCATGATTTTTATGGGGGGCATGGCCATTGGTTCCGGATTCGTTGGTCACCGCAGCGCTCGAATTAAAAACTTGTTGCTGGGTTATGCGGCTGTTGAAGGCTTAGTTGGATTGTTCGCCATTTTTTTCCAGGCGCTATTCACCGCCGCAACTACCTGGGCTTATACCAGCGTCATTCCGGCGCTGCCTTCACCGGCAGCGATTACGATTTTTAAATGGACTTTGGCGACTTTGCTGATTCTGCCGCAGTCTATTCTGCTGGGAACGACGTTTCCCTTAATGAGCGGTGGTATTTTACGACGCTTTTCCGGCGCGCCGGGTGAGCCAATTGCATTTTTGTATTTTGCCAATAGCCTGGGCGCGGCCTTCGGCGTTTTAGCCAGCGGTTTTGTGCTGATCGAATGGGTCGGCCTGCCCGGGACGATTTTGTTTGCCGGAATTATCAATCTTTTGTTGACCCTGATCGTCTGGTTGCTTTGTCGCGACGATGTCGCATCCGCCCCCGTAGCAGACGCCGCCCGACTAAAGGCCGAGCCCCTGATTCCGGCGGCATTTTACGGATTTTTACTCGCCGCCGGACTAACAGGCGCGGCTTCATTCATGTATGAAATCGGCTGGATTCGGATGCTTTGCATGGTGCTCGGCAGTTCAACCCATGCCTTTGAGCTGATGTTGAGCGCTTTTATTTTAGGCCTGGCTTTAGGCGGATACTGGATCAAAAAGCGATTAGATCACTTTAAAAGGCCGGTTTTGGCGTTTGGAATTATCCAGATCGCAATGGGCGTTTTGGCTTTAGGCACCGTGCCGCTCTATAACCAAACATTTGACCTGATGGCTTTTATGATGAATGCGCTATCGCGCACAGACGCCGGCTACGTCTTATACAATCTGTTTAGTCATAGTCTGGCTATCCTGGTCATGCTGCCGGCCACCGTCTGTGCCGGGATGACCTTGCCATTAATGACCGCTTTTTTGATTAATCGCGGCCACGGGGAGCGCGCAATCGGCGATATTTACTCGGCCAATACCGTTGGCTCGATTCTGGGTGTCATCATTGGCTCACAATGGCTGATGCCGAGCTTCGGATTGAAAAGTCTGCTAATGGTCGGCTGCGGCCTGGATTGTGCATTGGGACTGGGTTTGCTATGGTATGCCGGGCCACAAATAACCCGCCGTGCCTGGGGCGTACTAGCCATAATTGTGACGAGTCTGTTTATCAGCGTGGGCCTTTTTAGCCATTTTGATCCGATGCGCATGGCTGCAGGTGTTTATCGATATGGGGTGGCCGGCTTACAGGGCGGACAAATGTTGTATCAACGCGACGGTAAAACCGCCACAATTCACGTCTTTCAGGATGCCGACGACGTGATTGGCATTATGACCAACGGCAAACCCGATGCCGGAATCAGCCCAAAAACAGTAACCACCGACGAGATTACCATGACGCTTTTGGGCGCGCTGCCGCTGTCCCTTAATCCACAAGCGGAAACAGCCGCGGCGATTGGTCTCGGCTCCGGAATGACGACCCACACGCTGCTAATGAGTCCGAATCTGAAGAAAGTTGATACCATTGAGATCGAAGAGGCGATTATCGAGGGGGCGCACTTTTTTGGCGAAGCCGTAGAAAAAGCATTTAACGATCCGCGCAGCCGAATTTATGTAGAAGATGCCAAAACCTTTTTTACCGGACAAAAAGCAGTCTATGACGTGATCGTGTCCGAGCCTTCAAACCCATGGGTTAGCGGCGTATCCGGATTATTCTCGGACGAGTTTTATCATCTGATCAACCGTCACTTAAGCGATAACGGTTTATTTGTGCAATGGTTTCATTTGTATGAAACGGATATTGATCTGGTGGCATCTGTAATAAAGGCGCTTTCACAGAATTTTGGTGACTATGACATCTACATTACGGCCAGTTACGATATGATGATTATTGCAACCCGCCAGGATAAACTGCCACTACCATCGGCGGCTGTTTTCGACTTTCCTGAACTGAAAACAGCGCTCTCACTGGTTGGCGTGAAAAATATTCAGGACCTGCGGCAGCGTTGGATCGGCAGCAAACAAGTATTGGATCCGTTAATGAACTCCTACCGTGTCGCGCCCAATTCCGATTATTTCCCCGTATTAGATTTAAAAGCCGTTCGCGCTCGTTATCTGCAGCGGTCTGCAAATGATTTGGAAGCCCCGGCGCTTTTCCCACTACCAATTCTGGATGTCCTGGATGGTCGCCCAATACGGCGCGATACCACAGCGTTGACGCTATCAACAGCGACACGAATGTCGGCCAATACACATCAGGCCATGCAAATTCGGAACCTCGCCGCCGGAAAAGCGGATGGGGCCGAATTATCCCCGGAGCTTGAAAATACGGTGCGCAACTTATTAACTGCGCCATGCGGCAATTTGCCGGCTTATTCGGAAGAAGCCTGGCTGCGCGATTTGCATAGCCTGGCCGGAGTAACCCTGCCGTATTTAAATTCGGATGAGCTCGGTGCAATCTGGCAAAAAGTTAGCGCCGTCGCGGATACAACGCACCTGTCAACGACTGCAAAAAACTGGTTGCAATTATACCGTGCCGTAAGCGTCCGGGACTGGCTAAGCGTCCGCGCACTCGGCACAGCGCTACTGCCGGCCGGCGAGCTGCTGCCTAATCGTGAACATCATTATTTATTGGCGGCGTTATTCGTTGCAAATATTGCTTTAAAAGAAGACGAAGCAAGCCTGCCACTGTGGATGCGATATCCTAATCGCGATAATCCACCGATTGAGTTGCGACTGCTATTCGAGTACCAGCGCAATCGTCTGAACCAAAAACGATAATTAATTAACAGGAGAGGCTTTATGCAAATTGCTATCGGCGCCGATCATGCGGGCTACTCGCTTAAATGCGAATTAATCGATTTTTTACGCCAAAAAGGCTATGAAGCGCTTGACTTAGGCACGCACTCAACGGCATCCGTTGACTTTCCGGATTATGCCCGGGCCGTTGGCGAAGCGCTACTCGGCGGACAAGCCAAGCGCGGAATTTTGATCTGTGGCAGCGGCGTTGGCGTTTGCATAGCGGCCAACAAAATTCCTGGGGTGCGTGCCGCTGTTTGCCATGACCACTACTCCGCTCATCAAGGCGTTGAGCATGACGATATGAACGTGCTTGTTCTTGGTGCGCGTATTATCGGTCCGGAGCCGGCAAAAGAGATTTGCTGCGCATTTTTAGCAGCATGTTTTGAGCCAAATGAGCGCTTTGTTCGTCGATTAAACAAAGTCAAAGCCCTTGAGCAATATTATTTAAAAACGACATAATTGTGCTTAAATTATGTCACATTTTTGCAAGCAGCTCACTATCATTGCGGAAAAATTTTTCAAAAGTATTTGCAACTCATTGGAAATGAAAGAGTTACGTTGCTTAAAAAAAAGCTTGACAAGTTTCGAACAAATCCTTATACTTAGCGCGGTTTGTTTTCAGGGTGTGGAAGGGAGACACTCTCTGAAGTTTGGGATTATTGTGGCCTTTTACTTTTTAAACATTAGGTGAGGAGGGATTAATTGAAATGAGCGGGAAAAATATTACGATCATGCTAGTCCCGCACTCGAACGAGCGTGCACGAAGGATTACCATTTCAAAATCAATAATATATAGCTTCGTTGGTTTAGTATCTTTTTTTATCGTTGCATTTTTCTTTTTGGCGTATCGGAATATTCAAAGCGTCTTAAATGAAATCAATAACGAAAGATTGGTGGAGGAAAATCGGATTTTGCTCGGAGATTACCAAAAAGTCTCTGCGGATATCACTCAGCTTCGTCAAACATTGGGTGTGCTGGCAAAATCAGACAACCAAATTCGTGTGGCCACCGACCTGCCATTGGTAGATGAACAAACTCGTCAGATGGGTATTGGTGGTCCGGATTTAGAAACGGCTAATCCTGTAAAGAGTGTTCGTGAAAAGTACGGCGTTGAAGATTTGCGCGGCGACATCGATGCGTTAATTCTGCAAGCTCAATTTCAGCAGCAAAGTTTTGATGATATTCTCAGCAAAGTTGAAAAGGATCATGAGGTTTGGAACCATACTCCATCCATTATCCCCATTGAAACCTATGTTATCACAAGTGAGTTCGGTTTACGGCGTCATCCGCTGACCGGACGAATTCAACCCCACAAAGGCGTTGACTTCTCGGCATCCATCGGGACGCCGATTTATTCCAGCGCCGATGGAGTGGTCGTCTTTAATGGCCGAAAGAGCGGTTTTGGATTGGTTGTAATCATTGACCATGGTTACGGTTATAAAACAGCTTATGCGCACAGTTCACTTATTTTAGTGGAAGAGGGTCAAAAAGTTAAGCGCGGTGATATGATCGCGAGAGTTGGTAATACCGGTCGATCTACCGGACCGCATCTGCACTACGAGGTTTGGGTAAACGGCGAAGAAGACAATCCAATGAAGTATATCATCAACGATACAATTGCCGGAATGTAGCTTCACAAATGTTATAGGTCATCATAAAAAATTCAAGCGACAGAGTAGAACAAGTAAACTCTGCCGCTTTTTTATTTTCTAACTTGTTTTCATTCACGTCTGCGTTCATTCATTGTGTTTTTATCGGGGCTTTTGCCAACGAAAGGAGCTGAAATGCGTAAGTATTTAACGGAATTTATCGGCACGTTTTTCCTGGTTTTCACCATCGGCTGCGCGGTTATTGAACCCGGGGCGGGCAGCATGGCGCCGGTAGCGATTGGCAGCATATTGATGGTTATGATTTATGCCGGCGGGCACGTATCCGGCGGGCACTATAACCCGGCGGTAACACTGGCGGTTTGGTTACGCAAGCGCTGCGATACTAAAGATGTTGCCCAGTATATGTCCATGCAAATCGTGGGCGGAATTCTGGCCGGAATCGTTGTCGGGATTGTCAAAGATACCAGCGCCGTTGTTCCTGGCCAGATCCAAATGCTTCCAGCGTTAATTGTCGAGTTTTTGGGAACTTTTGCATTGGCGTATGTTGTTCTGAATACCGCCACGTCGAAAGATACGGCGGGCAATTCGTTTTATGGGTTGGCCATTGGTTTTACGGTGTTAGCCTGTGCCTATGCGGTCGGGAATATTTCCGGCGGCGCTTTTAATCCGGCGGTAGCGTTTGGCATCAGCATCATGAAGTTAGCGAGCTGGTCCAATTTGTGGATTTATTTATTGGCGGACTTGTTGGGTGGAGCGGCAGCGGCGTTTGTCTTTATGATGGTCAATCCGGAAGACAAGTAGATTCACACCGTAATATTACATTGTGAGTACATATATAAACGCCAGGCAGCCTGCTATTTTGGGTTCCTGGCGTTATTTCTTGATCAGATAGACATAGCGATAGGCGTCTTTAAAGCCGGCTTTTGCGTACAAACAAAGCGCTGGCGTGTTTGTGCTGTCTACTTGCAGATAGGCATATTGCGCACCCCGGCGCTTCCCCCAGGCCAGCAGATTGGCCAATAGCTTTCGACCGTAGCCCTTATTGCGCTCGGATTCAGTTGTAATCAAATTAAATAGCCCCAAGTATTCTCCATCCAAAACTGCCAAACCGCAGCAAACCGGCTTTTCCTGACGGTACATAATCATTGGGCAGGCCGGAAAAGGAATTATCCTTACAATCTGGCCATGCGCAGCGCTTTTTTCGGGTGAGAAGCCCTGCATTTGCACGTATGTTTTTTGCCACCACGTTATGTTATCCCATCGTGTAGGACCATTTAAAATATCAAAGTCCCCGGTAAAATGAGGACGGACAGCCTTCATGTCCAAAACCTGAACATTTACGCTGTCCGTTGCCGCATAGCCACGCGCCGCCAGTAGCGCGTTCAGTTGCGTGTTATCCACAAGTGTTGTTAAACGGAAAATCGTTGGCAAGCCCTGACGCTTGTAGTTCTCTTCGCAATAATCAACCTTGTGCGGAAGCTCTAAAATTCCCGAATAAAGCACATTGATGGAGTTGGAACGTCGTGAATAGCCGTTGGCAATACGCAGCAGCCAGCCGTCATAAATAATCTGCTGTAAAGCCGGCCAGGCATTTTGCGATGTTTCTTCGATACGAGAAAAGTTTATCACGTCAGGCCAAAAGTTGAAGGTCAAAAGTCGAGTCAAACTACGGTGCTATGCCGATTAGGCCGGCAATGGTCCGTTTAGAATTTGGCCGGTAATTTTTAATTTGCGCGCGGCTTCCTGGGCAGCTTCACTGACGTACGCGTCGGGATCGTCTACATTTCGCGATACATAGGGGCCGAACTCGTCGATGGCCATTTCTCCGATTGTGAATAAAGAACAGGCGCGCAGCCATTGGTCACGGCTGCCAACAAAATGGCGGATGACCGAAACTAAAGTACGCTTTTTGATATTCCAGGTTTGCAGGGCAAGTTCGGCGCGTTCATCATAGGAAACGGTATCCAGAAGTGGAATTAGCAGCCGAATAATCCGCTTATCACCCACATGTTCAAGGGTTTCAATCGCATTGGCCCGACTGCGGGCATCTAAGTATTTCAGACCGCGCTCAATGACTTTAATGGTTTCCGGATCGCCCAGACTTTCCAGAATACGCAGGCAGAGGGAAACAATTTCGGTATTTTTGTCTTCAATCGCTTTGATGAGCAGTTCGACAGAACGTGGCTTTTCGCTTTGCTGCAAAACGGCAATTAAGGTGCAATTGGCGTAGGCGGTTCTCAACTCACGTTGGGCTAATTGTAGAAATTCGGCGCGCGCCTTATTTAGATCAATTTTTCGTAACACGATGACCAGATGCTCTTTCAGTGGAATAGAGATATCAATGCTGCGCAACTGCGGCAGCAGTTCTTCAAAAGTCGGCTGGCCAATCTTAATCAGGGCTTCCGCGGCGTTGCGGCGAATTTTGAGGGCCGGATCAATCAGGCAGTTTTTTAAGGGCTCAATCGCGCTGGGCATGGCGGCCCCATTCAGGGTTTCAACTGCAATCATCCGAACTTTACGCGACTTATCTTCCAATAAATGGCACAGTTCGTCGTTCAATTGTTTGGTCGGTTCTTTGGCCAGTCGTTTGATCGAGCCGCAAGCCTGGTAACGCACAATGTCCGAAGGGTCGCGCAAAAAGTCGGTAATGCGTTTAACAGCGTCATCCGGCGAAAGTTCGCCTAACGCATATATGGCGCTGGCGCGCATGTTTGGATCATCGGAAATGAACATTTCTTCCAATACACTGCCGCCCAATTCCTCCATTGCTTTATCGCCGGAGCGGGCCAGCACAATAACGGCATTGGCCGAGACGCGATTATTCGGGTCAAAAATCAGCTTTTTAACCAAATTGACAACTTCCGGCCGGTTCTGCTTGCCCAGCGCTTCGACGGTATCAGCCCGGACACGGCTATCTTTGTGGGCCAGGTATTCCGATAAGGGCTGAATGATGGAGGCGTCTTTGAGATCACCCATAACCCGAATAAAAGCGCTTTGGGTTGACGGCGGCTTGTTTTGAACGGCATCCAGCAGCGGTTTGATAGCCCGCGCGCCGCCTACACGGCCCAAAACTTCGGCGGCAAAAATAGCGATATGCTCATCTTTGTCGTTCAGGGAGTGAATTAACGGCGCCAGCTCTTTATCACTGACGCGGCCAAACTCGTTTTGGGCTAAGGACTGCAAATCAACGCTTTTTGAATGTAAAATTTCCACCAGTGTTTTGACATAGGCGACATTTTGCAGATAGGTGGTGTAGGCGAATCCGATGGCCAGAAAAATGGAAAGACCGGCAACCTCAACCGCCGAGAGTTGCAATTTCTGACAGGTGATCAGAACGCCGCTGGCCATGAGCGTGCCGATAGGCAGCACAAAGCCTTGTACGAAAGCTTGCGCTCGCCCGCGCATTTCCGGCGGCACAGGGTTGTAGACCATAAAGGTGACCGGGCGCTTGATGGCTTCTTTGATAATTTTATGATTAAAGCGGGCGTACGTGCCAACAGGTAAGGTCGGAAAAAGCAGCAGAACGCTGGCCAGAATCGAACAGATCGAGAAAATCTGGTTGGAGGGCCCGACGCCAAGTGATTTGACCAGGCGCGGCACCAACACCGACTGCATCACCAGGCCGATGCAGTTGGAAACGCCGGCAAAGATCAGAAAGAACCTGGCCAGATCGCCTTCGGATGTGATCTGGCGGCTAAATATCAGGTTATACTGAACATATTGAATTTCCAGCAGAATGACCATGAACAGGGCGTTGACGGCGCCGGTTTGCAGCAGGCTGGAGTTGCGGATAAAGTTAAAGCCCTGTTTATAGCTCTCGGTTACGCTCAGCTTGCGCAGGACGCCGGCGTGTTTGGCGCTGACATCGATTTTGCCGACCCGCAACCGAATGATCAGAATATTGACGATGCAAACGGCAAAAAGCCCGGCCACGACCAGAATAAAGTAATCAACATCTTTGACATACTGCATGGCCCAGCTTAAACCAAAGCCGCCCAGAATCCCGCCAAACCGCCAGCCGGTGGAAACCAGCGGATAAAGTCGCTTGGATTCCAGCAGATTAAATAATCCGTTGATGTAAGAATTAGCGTGCATCATGGATAGATTGAAAAACATGTGATTCAATAGAAAAAGCGTACCGTAAGCAATATAAGCGCCGGACGTCATGCTGGAATGGGCGATCATAACCGCCATGAACCAGCAGGCGGCGAGGGCTGCCGAGCCAATACCAAACATGATGATATAGAGATTATCGTTGCGAATTCGATCAGCGTAGGCGGCATAAACCAGGCCGGAGATAAAGCGCAGAATGGAAGTGGGAATCATAACGAGCGGAATAAGTTCCGGACCAACCATCTTGAGAAATAATGTTTCGGCAATACTTTCCAAGAGTACAAGCGCAATCCCCATCACCAGCGTAAAAATGAAGACAAGGATTACACGCTCCCATTCATTGGAGCGAATGTCAAAAAAGCGCCCAAGTTTCTGCTTCACGGGATTTTATTGCCTTTCCCATTCCCAAGACAACTAGCCGATTCTGAGTGTGAATCGGGTAACGTCAGCATCACTCCCCCTGTTTAAAAAGATGTAACTTCTCAATAACCGTTGGCTAACCTTGCGAAGGTTCCCGCCTGTAAGTTTGTGAAAACCCTGAAAATATTGACTACCGTCGCAAGTTTAACCTTCGCAAGGTTTGGTTTTACCTACATTTTTTGAGCAGTTACAAAAAGGTTAGGTAATCAAAATACCATAAGCCGGCGCAATCGTCAACTCTAAAATCGGCTTTGCCCTCAATCTCAATATTCATGAGAGGAGACGCCCCATATTTACAATTGTTGAAGGATTTCCACTTTTTGAAAGCATCAACCTCTCTGATTCGGACCGGCGGTTTAAAAAATCATCTTGTTGTAATTTCTATGCAAATTTTTTTGAAACCGCTTGACAATTGCCATAAATAGGCTTACGCTCTTAACATTCAATTCGTCATAATTATGGTTCATGGGATTAAGATGGTGAAACCTTGCGAAGGCTTTATTTGAAATCCGCATGTTTTGTGCACTGAAGCCTTCGCAAGGTTGAATTTTCACAAACTTGTTCCATGAGCCATAATTATTAGCATAAGGCGGTAAACCGTAAACGTAGCGCGAATCGCCTTATTCGCGCGTGTGCGATTTAGGCAAATCGCACAACATGATTTCAACATCCTCGCGGACAACGCAAATGTTTGGGAATAATTTTATAAGGATAATTGCCATGAAAAAGCTGCCGATTCTTTTAGCCATGCTGTTCTTTTTGCCTCAGCTAACGCAAGCTGCTGACGAGACCTGGGACGAACTCATGGAAGAATTTGAAGAAATCATTGTCTACACTGCCGCCAAGCGTTCGGAATCCGTTTTTCAAACTCGGCTATCGGCTTCGGTAATTACTCGGGAAGAGCTCATAAATTCCGGCGCGACTTCTATTGCCGAAGCATTACGCCTGGTACCGGGCCTATTGGTACGCGAGCAAACCGCTGGAAATTTTGACGTGCATGTGCGCGGCTTCGATAATACCCCGCCCCATTCGCTTCTGGTTTTGGCGGCGAATTCCATTACACTGGTCATGGTGGATGGCCGACCGGTCTACAACTATTTTTCAGGCGGTACATTTTGGGAAGCGCTGCCCATTGATTTGGGCGATGTAGAACGAATCGAGGTCGTGCGTGGACCGGCAGCAGCCTTATACGGGCCCAACGCCGCCGCCGGTGTGATCAACATTATTACCCGTCGCACGGCGTATGAAGCAAGCCGCCCCTTTGCCGCCAATGTACAGGTTGGCGATCATGAAACCATTCAGGGATTTGCCGCTTTCCACCATCAATTTGCCAACAACCTGAATGTCATGGTGACCGCCAACAGCCGAACCAATGAGCGGCATGAGTCGCGGTATTACGATTGGGTGCGTGATGCTTACGTGGCTGATGTGGACACCTTGCTGAGTCCTTTAAGCGGGCAGCCCTCGGCAGGCAACGCCGCAGATTATACAGATCCGCGTTTGGGTCTCAAAAGAACCGGCGTCAATGCCTTTCTGACTTATCCGCCTTTTAGCTTCGCGACGGTTACGATTAGCGCGGGTTTTCAAGCTTCCGAGGCGCAAAAAGTTTATGTGGACAACCTTTATACGCCGTTGACGACTGATAAATCCAATACCGCTTATGTGGATGCCAAGCTTAAAGCAAAAGGCTTAAGCGTACAGACCTCGCTGGCGGGCGGATCGCAAAGCACAAGCGGCTTTACCGAATGGGACTATGACTTTAGCGCGCTGGACCTGGTGGCGGAATATGAATTTAAGATCAAACGGCTGAGTTTGTTGCCGGGCGTAAACTATCGCCGGGCCGAGTACGACGGACCATTTCTGGACGGCAAGCAGCGGCTCACCACGCGCGCTTTTATGTTTAATGCCGAATACAAATGGGATCATTTAACCGTAACTGCCGCCATCCGCACCGACGATTACGAGTTTCCGGATACGACCTACGTTAGTTTTCAAATCGCCGCCGGCTATCAAACGGATCGCGACCATGTTTATCGGGCCGTTTTCTCCCGGTCGCACCGGGCGCCGTTTATTCTGGGTGAGCATTTAAACTATAGCACTCAACCTACGCCGGTGACTGAACTGCGCTTTCTGGGCAGCAAAAGCAGCCGCATGATGCAGATAGACATGCTGGAAATCGGCTATCGTCAACGGCTGACGGAAAGCTGGCTGGTCGATATGGAAGGCTTTTTTGCCCGCGCCAACGATTATAGCGATATGGTGACGGAAAGCGTCGAATTTACGCCGACCGGGGTCATCCAAACCAATCGCTACCGGAATGTGGAAATGACAGCGCATCAATTTGGCTGTACCGGCAGCTTGAGCTATTTTCCCAGCGGGCGGGCGCAGTTTCGGGCGTTTGCCACCCTGCAGCGCAGTGAAATTAATAACTATCTGGCCGACCCGGCCAGACCGGATTCTCTGGTTGATTTCAAACATGAAGCCACCCCCGCTTTTTTTGGCGGCTTTTACATGAACTATCGCCCGGTAAGCCGATTGAACCTGAATCTAAACAGCTATTTTTATTCCGATCAAACCTTTTCCCACACATTTCGGGAAGCGGATATAAGCGCCAAATTTATTCTAAGCGCCAAAATTTTGCTACAATTAAACGAAAATATCAGTTTATATGTAAACGGGCGTAATGTGCTGGATAATACAACGCGCGAGTTCGGTTTTGCCGATCGGATCGAATCCACCCTGTTGATTGGGGCGGACGTATTTTTTTAAATTTTGCCCCACTATCGAACATCTCTTCAGTAGACAATTTCCTTGCGCAGACCGCTAAATTGCATAAGATGTAACATCTTCTTTTCACCTTTGCGTGGAGGCGGCGCATGAATCTAATCCAAGATCCCCAAACCGATTCAACCATAACAACGCTGATTGCCGAAATTTTGCAAAATCCGGGCCGGGTCGATTATTTTACCGAACACGGCGAGCAGTTTTTTGCGTCCGGTTTGTTAGAGCCGGCGCTCATTGCCTGGAGCTTTGCTCATGGCCAAAATGCCGCCCCTTTTGCGGATGAACGCACAGTAGCGGACTTCGTCAGTAATCACATTGATATTTTAGAAAAAAACCAGACCATGACAAGGGCGATTCAGGCGTTTCAAGCCGCGCATCAGTCCGGTCAGGACGTGCCTTTGGCCATTTATCGACTTTTTCTTAATTTTTTCTTTTGCCTGGGTCTTTTTCCGTCAGCCTTTATAGCTCGCCACGAATTAGAAAAGCGCTTAAACTTAAGCATAAACGCGAGTACATACACGGAAATGTATAATCTGGGCATTGTCTACGCCTATTGCGGACAATTGGACAATGCGTTGGCCACGCTGCAAAAGTGTTGTGAGCTGGCCAGTGAAACTTTCGAATATCAATTCAAATTGCCCGCAATTTTGACTTTTACCAAAACAGCCAGAACATTCCAGCAAAACCAGGCGCTGCAATGGCCGGATGTGCATGAGCTACGGAATGCGCAACGACACTCTCCGGTCGAGCGAATGCGCGATCTGGGCATAGACGAAGAAGACGCCCGATTATGGCTGCGCAAAGGTTTCGATTCAAAATCCGCCCGCAAATGGATCGAGCTCCACTTTAGTCCGGAAGAAGCGCATACCTACTCATATACGGGCATCCAGCCAGAAATTTGTTTATATCTGCGAGATAACAAAATCGCCGTCAATAATATCCAAAACAAAGATGATTTAAAGAGTCCGGAAAAACTGGCGGTCTGGAAAAACCATGGCTACAGCACAGCGGCTATTGTTCGCTGGTGTCAGGAAGGCTTGAATTTTGAAGCGGCGCGCACCTGGCAAGGGGTTAATATTTCGTCCAAAGACGCCAGCGAATGGCAGCGTTTTGGCTTTATCGGCTCCGAAGGCAAAGATTGGCTGCAGCACAATTTTAGTCCGCAGACCGCCCGGGCCTGGAAAAATCAACAGTTTTTTGCAGAGGATGCACATGCCTGGGTGGAACTGCGTTTTGATCCTATTGAGTCAAAAAAATGGCAGCAACTCTGTTTTTCAGCCGCCAACGCGGCTAAGTGGCGTCAGGCGGGCTTTATTCCGGACGATGCCACGGATTGGGCGTTAGTCGGCTTTAGCGCGGATATGGCGCGGCAGTGGAAGACAGGCGGCTTTTCGCCGGACGAGGCGTTGATCTGGCTGGCAAAAGACCGCACTCCCCAGATAGCCCGGCAGGAAGTGGGACAAATATCACGCACCCAAACGCAGATGGACGACGCGGTCATCCTGTTCTGGGGAATTGCTTGCGCAGAGTCAGAATTACCGTGGGTTTCGGATATAGACCGGGACACGTTTTGGGATTGTTGGAAACAGCGATTTGTCCGACGCAGTCCGGATACAAAATTATTAGATTTAGGCTGCATAATCGGCATTTATGGTCGACCGGCCAGCTTTGGCCGATGTTTTGTGGCCGCTGCCGAGTCTCTGGTGGAAACCCGTGCCGGGCACCCAAAAAAGTTTAATCCGTCCCAATTTCGTGACGAGCGCCGCCAGAATCTGCAACGCTTTTGTCAGATTCTGGATATTCCCTGGCAAGAGCCACGCTGGTGGCTTGTTTCACGCATGATGACTTAAACAGACAGTTGATTGCAGATTTCGGAATGAAAATTGGGGACTTGCAATTTGTATTCCCAAATCCGAAAGTATAATGGAGACAGACATGAGCGCTCGATTACACGGCATTTTATTTTGGGGACTTGCGTTTACCGAACGCGGCGAATTACCGTGGCACAAATCCGCCGACTACGAAGCAACAGAGGCCTGGAACATTCGTCTGGCCAGGCGGATTCGAAATTACAGCCACATGCCAGATGATTTTAAAGGCATTTATGTAGGCTACCACGTTTCAGCGGAAGCGCCGATGTTTTATGTGGCTATCGAAAGCTCATATCAGGCCGGCGGGCAGCCTACGGCGGCGCCGGTGGCCGACTTTGAAGTCGGCGCTAATTGGCGTCAACGCCTGCAGCGTTTTTGCGAAGTGATGGATATTCCCTGGTCGGAACCCGGGTGGCATTTGGCCACGCTGCTTAATCATTAGACATCTTTGGCTCTTCGGACAAGTTTGTGGAAATAGAAAACTGTCATGCCCGAATGCTTCTATCGGGCATCCAGAAACCTTTGTCACAACTGGATTCTCGCTAAAAGCGCGCGGGAATGACAAAGCAGCATCCACAATCTTGTTCTATGAGCCACATCTTTCCAATTAAATTTGAAAGTCATCTATGCTTTTTTTGCCCCGTAGGGGCAAGCCGTTTGTAGAAAAATACGCAAAA
>CAYOLL010000017.1:0-37562 GCA_964404765.1 uncultured Gemmatimonadota bacterium
GTGTGAACTTTTTCGACGATCAAAACCTGACGGGTTTCCAAAACCCGTCAGGTTTAAGTTCACACAAACTTATGCCGAACTGCACTAATACATAATTTGTCGAAGAATTACATTATACCGTCATTTTGAAAGCAAGTTAGCATTTTGATGAGTTCTTCAAATTTATGAAAAATTAAAATACCATCAGCCGCTTTCTTTGTCAAGAGCCAATTCAAATCCGCTAAAGGGCTATGCAGCCCAATTGCCTTTGAAGTCTTTCAAACCGGCAATCGTAAAGGCTTGCATAGCTGATAACCGATATTGACGGGCAAACACCCTAAATCAGCAAAGTCCGCCCACTCTATCGGAAATTTGGATTTAGCTGCTTTTTATGAAAGCCTTTTATTGACATCTTATTAAAATCATTATAAATTCAACAGCAGACTACGATGACAGGCGCTCAAGCTGAAAGTAGATCGTTTATTTTTAAATTGCAAGATTTTGCTAATGCTTTTTTAAGCACAACCAAATTTCTTTGAATGTTTTAATCTTGCTTGCCGTCATAAAGATTTGAATTCAATATATTTTGCGCTTTCTGACGGCTGTGCCGTTTAGAATACCATATAATTTGCCGCGGGGGTAGGCTATGTTTAACACAACCCAGGTCATGCTGGACGCTTTTGTCAAACGCTTGCGCGAATCGTATCAACGCGTATATGGCAGCTATAAACTGCAGTATGCAGAAATTGTCGAATGGGCAGCGGGTATGGCCATCGAGAACATTGCCTGCGGTGATGCGCTTTACCACAATGTTGAGCATACGATTCTGGTGACGTTAGTCGGGCAGGAAATTCTGCGTGGACGGCATCTGCGCGGTGGCGGCGTTTCGTGTGAAGACTGGCTGAACTTTTCTATCTCATTATTGTGCCATGACATTGGCTACGTCAAAGGCGTTTGTCCGAATGATTCGGTGGAAAAGAATATGTTTGAAACCGGCGTTGAAGGGAAAATGATCATGCTCTCGCCGGGCTCCTCCGGCGCTGGCTTGACGCCGTATCATGTGGATCGGGCCAAACTGTTTATCGAAAGCCGCTTTAGTGATAAGAACATGTTGGATAAGACCGAACGCTGGAACGGCAAGCAAATTATTGACGCGGAAGTCATCAAGCGTAACATCGAGCTGACCCGCTTCCCTGTGCCGGCGGACGAAGACCATACCTCGACCGAAAGCTTTCCCGGCTTACTGCGAGCCGCCGATCTAATCGGCCAATTAAGCGATCCGCATTATATGCGTAAAATTAATGCGCTCTTTTTTGAGTTTGAAGAAATGGGCGCAAATCAAGTTCTGGGCTATAAAAATCCGGACGACTTGCGCCGAAACTATCCAAGATTTTACTGGAGCGCCGTTTATCCTTTTATCAAAACCGCGGCGGATTACTTAAAAGTCACGCAGGAGGGTTCGGACGTCATCGCTAATTTATATGCCAACGTCTTTGTCGTCGAGCACGAGCAGTCCGTCTGATTCTTCATATTTCACTTCTACCAGGAAAAGTCCCTGAGCCTGGGCCGTAGGACTGGCTTTACGCCGGTCCTTAGCCGCCAGAATTTCGGCCATTGTTTCCACCGGTAATTTTCCCTGCCCAATCTCCAGACATGTCCCCACGATAATCCGCACCATCGAATATAAAAAACGATTCGCGCAAACCTCAAACACAAGTAATTCGCCCTGCTGCTTCCAAAAAACTTCCCGCACATCCACCCAATGATGGCTGACCGGCGAGCCGCTGGCGCAAAAAGACTGGAACTCATGCCGACCGGCTAAAGCCTGCGCCGCTTCGTGCATCCGCACGATATCCAGCGGGCTTTTTTCAAAATAGGCATAGCGCCGCAACAACGGCGAAAAGCGCCGCATCACCTGATAACGATAGCGCCGCCATTTGGCATCCCGCCGTGAATTAAACGCCAGATCGACTTCCGCCGCATCCACAACCTTGACATCGTCAGGCAGCCAGGCATTTAAGCCACGTCGGAAAACCTCCGGCGGATGGTCGGACTCGATCCGAAAGTTGGCCGTCTGCCCCAGCGCGTGCACACCGGAATCGGTCCGACCGGCCCCGATCAGGCTGACTTTTTGCGTGGTCATACGCAAAATGGCGTCTTCTACTACGCCTTGCACAGTGCGATCCCGCGGCTGATATTGCCAGCCGCAAAACTTCGTGCCTTCATATTCCAGAATGAGTTTGATGTTGCGCATAGTGTTGTTTGGGAATCGGCGGAGCAGCAAACTTCAGTTTGTAAGTAATTGCACAGGCATAACACTTGCAAACTGAAGTTTGCTATTCCAATATTTTAAACGTCGTATCGGGCAAATCAAAATACCTGACCGGCGCGGACGTAAGGGATCAGCAGCCCATCGCCGGTTTCCAGCTCGTCCGGACTGAGCAAAAGAACGTCCAACGGCAGCACAAATTTTTTGATGGTTTGAATCTTAGCCGCGGCAATGAGCGACGCCCGTTCAAATATGGTTTTGCCAATGAAATCTTCTGACACAATGGCCAGGTCAATATCACTTTCAACGGTCGCCGTGCCTTTAGCCTGTGAACCAAACAAAACAATTCCAGATACATGCAAACCATTGGCCGCAAGGCATTCTTTGAAAAAACGAATCAATTCTACAATTGTGTTTTGAGCCATGTCAAGACCTCCTTGCTTTTTTTGAAGGCGTCTTTTGTTTGATCTTTCGTGAACAGGGCTTGAATTTGTTGCAAAGTATCCGGGTAGCGAGTGGGAACGCTCAAATCGGATAAAATTGAAACAAAAGTCTGTAAATTGAGCGGCATCGTCAGTCCAAGCTTGGCCACAAAATAATCCAAACTATGCAGTTTGGGCGGTTCTTTGATAAACTGCTTTGTGTAAAGCCCTTTCAACGCCTTTTCCAGCGCCAGATGGCACATGAAGATCACATAAAAGTAACGGCCGCTGCGATACATGGTTTTAGCCGTATCCAAATCGTACTCGGCCTGGGCAAACCATTCCTCGGGTGATTTCATCGGCATACTCTCCGGGTAACGGTTTACATTACTTTTTAATCCGCGCCGCCACGACCTTCACCAATCCCTCCGCGCCGTGCAACAAGACCTCGAAAGCGGGCAGGCCGACGGCCATTTCGATGGCGCGACAAACGTGGGGGATTTCTTCAGGCTTTAAATCTTCGTGGTTGACGGTAATGGCCGCCACCGGCTTGCCGGACAGCAGCTCAATCGCTTGAATTTGCACGGCCAACGGCTGAATCGGATAACCGGGAAAACCGTCGTAATCCTTACGTGCCGGAGCGTGTTGCAAAATGACGATATCCGGGCGACCGCCGGCCAGAATCTCGAAGCCGCCGGGATAGGCCGGGTTCATCAAACTGCCCTGGCCTTCGATCACGACCACGTCCGGTTTGGCTTCGGTCCAGGCCGACCAAACGGCGTGTTCGATCTCACCGGAGACAAAGTCGTTGATCAGCGAATCCATGACCAGACTGTAGGGCGTGCCTTGCATCCAGCCGGTTTGGCCGGTGCCGATCATCTCCGCCTTGAAGCCGGCGGCGCGCAGGCCGTGCACCAGAATCCAGGCCGTCGTGCGCTTGCCCAGGGCCGAATCTGTCCCCAGCACAGCGACTTTAAGCGCCTTGACTTCCTCGATTTTACCGCTAAAAAAGTGCAGTTGCGACCGATGCGGCGGCTTGCGAATATCGCGGATTCGCGCCCCGGTGCGGGCGGAAATTGCCGTCATGTCGGCATCTTCAGATAAAAAATCATGCAGGCCGCAGTCCACATGCAAGCCTTGCTCCAACGCCAGTCTGGCATCGGCGCGAGCGACTGGGCTCAAT
The DNA here is from genome assembly GCA_964404765.1 of uncultured Gemmatimonadota bacterium. Lineage (GTDB taxonomy): Bacteria > 4572-55 > 4572-55 > 4572-55 > 4572-55 > CAYOLL01. Next base: position 3,854 of record CAYOLL010000017.1, read on the forward strand.
CGTCCGCCGTCGGGGGCTAAACCAACAACAAAATGGGTGGCAGGTTTGCCGGCGGTTTTGGCCGCGGCAATGGCTTGCTCCAATTTGGCAAAAACAGGGATGTTCTTGGCGACGCCATCCAAAACTTCTGCGGCATCACGGCCGGCGTGGCGCGTGTCAATGACCGAGAGCACATCGTAGCGGCGGGTAAAGCGCACTAAACCATGCGCAGTTTTGCCATTTGGCGTGTTAAAAGCGCCTTCGCAATAAACGATGGCGTTGCCGTCAAGCGGTTGGGTAGACATCAGATTCTCCTTGGTTTATCGATCACAATATTAGAACACGGATTTTCACGAACGGTTGCACAATTTTTAAGACTTCCGGCCGGTCAATACAACCACATAACGATCACCCGGCAAAGGCTCTTTATGATGCCGTTCCACCAGGGCAATCAGTCCGGCGGTCGAAGCGGGCAGCACGTTCAAGCCTTCTTTTTCGCGCAGAAGTTTGGCAAAAGCCAGCATCTTCTTATCGGTCGCATCTGCCGCCCAGCCGCCTGTTTGCCGGATTGCACCAAGGGCATGATCTCCGTCAATGGAGCGCCAATTGATGAGCGGTTCATTGATTTTGGTCTCGCGGATGCGATCCGGGTGAAGCTCCTCGCAACGCGGCAAGTTCTTCAGAAAAGCTTGCGTGATGGGATTTTTGCCAAAAGACGATCCGGCCACCATGCGCGGAATACGCGACGTTTTACCGCGTCGATACAGGCTGACAAAGCCTTTGTAAATCCCGGCCAGCGTTGTACCGTTGGAAACAGGGGCGGCAATGGCCACCGGCGCGTCTTTCAATTCGTCGTAGATTTCGTGGGCAATAAAGCCGTAGGCGCGGAGTTGGAGGTTCACATTGTCGCCGCCGGGGTTGGCGTCGTAGTAGTCGTTACGGTGAGCGGATTTTTGGGAGACTTCCACCGCGTGTTCGTAGTCGCCGGGCACACGCACAATTTTTGCGCCAAGCTCGACCATTTCGCCCACACGCTGGGCGTGATACGTTTCGGGGATGTAGATGACGCAGGGCAGGCCGGCTAACGACGCGGCCAAGGCAATAGCCACGCCATAGTTACCACATGTCGCGACCGTGATGGTTTCAAAGCCGCGCCGCATGGCGTCCATGGCCTGGGCAAAGGCGATGCGGTCTTTTTGGGTGCCGGTGGGATTGCCGCCTTCAAACTTGAGAAAGATTTGGCGCAGCCCGACTTCCCGTTCCAGATTGCGGGCTCTTACAAAGTGGGTGTCGCCGACTTCCGAATCAATAATATCTTCATAAGCTTCCAGGCGGTCTTTGAGTTCATAGTGCGGATCGGCGGCGATTTGGCGGAGCAGTTCAACTTCTTTGGAGACTTCCGGGATTGTGCCCGAAGCGCCATCAAGCATATCATACGGCAGTTCTCCGGGCTTGCCGTTGATGGCACGGATATCAAACGGCGGTGGGGTATACCCGTTACCGTTTACAGTTAATGTGGGACTGGGGGGCTTGCCTTCGGTAGATTCGGGCAAGCGACTGGGGGGTTCGAGTGCATTCGATTCTTGACGCATGAGATTCCTCCGGGAGTTGAGTTAGAAAATAAAACAAGTTTTTTTGACGCTTATTTCCCAAGTTTTTGCTTTAATTCCTTATACAAGTCATCCAGTTCGCTCTTAATGTCATTAAAGTTATCAATCGGATTTTCCAGCTCGGCATCCTTATCCCGTTTGGGAACCATTTTGAGAGCATCATCCGCGACTTTGAAAGCCTCGTCAGACTTTCCATGGTGGTACAAAGCGTTGGCAATCCAGTATTTGCACTCAATCTGATAACCAATTGACGGGTATTTGTAACTTTCCAGTTGGCTTAGAACCTGCCGAAAACTTTTTTCGGCCTCGACCCATTTATCATTTTGCACATCCAACCGTCCCCGCATGTACAACGCCGGCAAAACCGGGGAGCTGGTTCGATTAAACACAATTTGATTTAATTGGGCGGCTTTATCAAACTCTTTATGATCGTAATAAGCGATAATTAAGCCGAACGTTGCCTCCACCGAGCAGTAGCGTCCATGATCAATGGAAAAGCGAATCTGGTCCAACCCCAAATCACGCCGATCCTTCATCCAAAAAGCGATGACGCGCAAAAAACTGGACTTGGCTGTCCGCCAATAGTGATAGGTGCCAATACCCAGATAGCAGTCATACAATTCCGGCAATTTGTCCAGCGCTTTTTCAAAGTTGCCCACGCCCTTGTTGCCGTCTGTGTAGGCTCCGATCCAGTTATGCTGCCGAAAACGATGAAAACCACGATAGCCATAGGCTGCGCCTACATAAAAATTAAGCCAGGGGTCATCCTTTTCTTTTTCCAGCATGACGTTGCCTTTATCGATCGCTTTTTGAACATTCTCTTCCAGCTCTTTTTGAAACTTGTTGAAGCGATAGCTGCTCATCCAGCTTTGTAATGTGGCGGCCTTGTAAAAAAATGGCGCGGGATGATCGGGATTCGTTTTCTGCAGACTGTCAAAGAGCGCCGACGCCAATTCGTATTGGTCGCTGAAGACATAATCCAGGCCACGCGCTAACGGCTCATCAAAGCGCTTATCGGCCGGCGCGCGAACACCCTCGGCAGCTTTTGGAATATCCGTCCGCGCCTGGACGCTATACGGCCCGCTTATGATAAAAAAAAGCGCCAGCCAACACATAGAACACGTATACATTTTTTTCATTAAAAACCTCAGCTTGGGGATCGGTAGACGGTTAATTGGTAGCAGGCGCGGTTGGGACCGCGTTTTCCGGCAGTTTTGGCGGTTGCGCGGACGGAGCAATGCCTAATTTGGATTTCAATGCTGCCAATGAATCCTGCACTTCCGGCGATGCGCCGCTGGCTAAGGCTTTGTTGATTTCCGTATCGGTCGTCGTCGTGCCAAGCATGGCCACTTCACCATAAGCTTCTGCCAGCGATTCTTCTTCCTTTACTTTGGTCTTCATCTTTTCCAGCATGGCGACGGTGCCGGATGTATCGACCTGTGACAATTGCCGGTTGATCTTCTTCATGGAGTCGGCGGTTTTGGCGCGGGCTCTGAGGGTAATCAACTCATTATCATATTGATTAATAGTTTGCTTCAGTTTCTGCACGTTGGCCTGCAGCTTGTCCGCCATCAATTGTTGCTGCTCAAAGTTACGGCGGGATTCCAGGGCCAGCCTGCCGCATTCCTCTTTTCGCTTGAGCGCCTCAGTCGCCAGGCGCTCGGCCTCAACCTGGCTTAGCTCCCCTTTTTGCATCTTCTGCAATAGCAACATGGCTTTGCGCTCGTATTCATCGGCTTGCTTTTGGTGGTCATCGCCGTCCTGCCGCATCCGTACGACCAGCGCCTTGACTTCCGCCAGACTATGCAGAGATGATTGCAGATCGGTTTTAAGATCACGGATGCCTTGCTCGGTCATTTTAATCGGGCTCTCCAGCGTATCAACCGCCGAATGCGCTTCCGATTGAAAAATTTTAAAGATACGGCTAAAAATTCCGGCCATTTTTTCCTCCAACTCAGGTAAAGATTTCCCAAACCCGAAAGATCTGGAAAATCCAAGTTAACGTTTGCTGTAAGTGACAAATCGTCCAGCCGCCTAAAGGCCAAACGCTCCGGTGCTTGCCTCTCTTTGACGGGAAATCCTTAGGGTTTACGGATGAAAGTTAGCAGTTCGCCGCCGTTTTCGGCCAGACCCAGTGATAACGCACGAATGGACGCCTCTAACTCGTTGGAATCCAGATGAGAGGATTGCAGTGTGTCGCGGAACAACACGCGCCCACCCGTATCATCCAGGCAAAACGCGCCATGAATCAGCGTCCGGTTTATCTGTAACAAACGCTTAAACAAATCACCGGCCGGCGTGGGAACTTCCATGATTAGCTGTATCAGTTCTACCAAAGGATCTTCGCAGTCAATTACCAGATTGCGAATTCCATCACTCTCGTTTTCTACCACAAGTAAATTCAAACTGCGGTCTTCGGAAACAATCTTCAAATCCAGATCCGATAAATAGTTTTTGACCTTATCGTATGTCGTCAACATTTAAACCTCCGGTTTTGGGGCTACTGAAGTTCTTGTAAAACGTGCAAGATACATTTATTTTGCGCTCGGGTTTCAAAAATATTTGGCAATTATTTATCCTGAATTATTCACTACGAAACACACAAAATACACGAAAGGTTTATGAATTAAAGAGTTGCATAGCTCAGACAGGCAAAGTTAAAAATTTTGGCGTGGTTATTTCATAAATAATTCAAGTTATGAAAGCTGTTTTTTTGCCGTGAAGCTACCGGCTACGGCGCAAACCAAATCCCTCCCCCATCAGGAAAGGCTAAATGCGTAACTTCTCAATAACCATTGGCTAACCTTGCGAAGGTTCTTGCCTGTAAGTTTGTGAAAACCCTGAAAATATTGACTTTCGCCACAAGTTTAACCTTCGCAAGGTTTGGTTTTACCAACACTTTTTGAGAAGTTACCTAAAAGCGCCAGCTCACACTACCGAAGATCGTCCGGCCTTCACCCAGAGTGCCGCGTTGCAGGCTGAACACCGTGCCGGAATTCGCCCGCGTGACCGGATAGCGAACTTCCTTGTCCAGCAGGTTGCGACAATGTACGCTGACCGACAGCCCCTTAAGCACCAGGTCTTCCAGACGAAAATTAGCGTCCAGCACAAAATAGCCGTCAATCGCATCACCGATACGCCCGCCAAAACTATCGTCCGGATTGACCCTGCCCGGATTCCAGGCCGCCTCCATTTGATCCACATACCTGCTGCTTAAACCCAGACTCCAGCTTTTTCCGGCATAAGCGGCTTTCAGATAGCCCAACATTTTAGGCGAATAGGCTACGTCTATGTCCTCGTTTTTATCGTCGGTCGTTTCCTGATACGTGCCGCTGACTTCCAACGTCAAACGAGCCAGTGGTTCAAAGGTGCCGGTAACTTCTGCACCCAATGTCTGCATCTGGCCGGAATAATCATAGCGAAATGTGAATTGCTGTGTATCCGGATTATACTCCCATAAAACATTTTCCAGATTGGCGAGCGAATTGCGGAACAGACTTGAGCTAATCATCCAGCGCTTAGACGAGGCAATGTGGTTTAATTCGATTGTGCGGGTTAGCTCCGGGTCTTCCGCCGGGTTAACCTGCTTGCCGCCTTCGCCATAAAGCAGCTTGAAAATATGCCGGTTATTGGCATGATAAACTGCGGCGATACGTGGGAAAAAGTGGATATTACCCGCATCGTCAAACTCGTATGTGGAATAAGTGCTACCGCCGGTTTGCGGATTAAAATAGCGCACTTCGTTCTTGTATTTGCCCCAATTCTCCAGACGGAGACCGGCCACAAATTTGAGCTTGTCGCCAGGTTGATAAGTCGCCTGGCTGAAGAATGAGCGAATAGCTTGATTTTCGATATTGCTGTCCCGATTGATAATGGACGGGTCTCCGGCGGATGGAATATCCATCACCAGCTTGGTGTCGATGGGCTGACGGTAGACAAAGCCGGTCAGCACATCCAGATTGGGTCGGGCTTTGAACAGCAGATTCGCTTCGGCTTCCAAGCCGGTATTAAGGTAGTCTTCTACGCCGTAAAAGCCGGGAAACAGGCCTTCATACGTATTGCGGCGTTGCTGATTATGATAGAGCAACTTGCCGTCAAATGAGACTTTGTCGGATAACTTGTTCTTGTAGCCCATCAGGAAATTGGTGCGTGTAGACTGAATCTGATCGCCGTTGTCAATTGCAGGGAACAGAAAGAAATACTCGTTAATCGACTCGTTATAACTGGCGTCAAAGTAAAAATCCCGCAGCGAACCGGAAAAATGGAAGTAGCGATTGTCATTTTCCAGCAATTTGTGGGTGGTATAATCCTCCGGCACGCCGAAGTATGGCAGCATTTGCGGATTTGCCACCATATCCGCAAACGGCACATCAATGCCTTCGTCAGAATAGAGGGCGGCGGTAGCGGCAAAAGTAAGGTCACCCTCCCGACCGCTGGCGTGTACGGTGCTTTTGTAGATGTTACGCTCACCAAATCCGGCGCTGATAAAATTCCGCTGCTGATCGCCGACCTGGTTGGTAACGATGTTGATAACGCCAAACGCCGCGCCGCTACCATAAATAACGGACATTGGTCCGCGAATCACCTCAATTCGATCAATTGCATCTACGGGCACAGTAATCCGGCCCAGCGTGGTTGTGCCCGTGACCGACTGATTGACGCCGTTGACCATGATAACAATATTGGTATTATAGTTGCCGGACCAGAAGCCGCGGAAGCCAAAATTGCCGGACACGTCATAATAATCATTGATGTTATACAGGCCCGGAATATGCTCCAGCGCATCGGTCAACGTGGTATAGCCTTGCAATTCAATGTCCCGCCGGGTAATGATAATTACGCTGGCCGGAATGTCGCTGACTTTTTCTTCACTCTTGCCGGCGGTGGTAATGGTCATGTTGAGTAAATCTTCCAGAGGCATATCTAAATAATCCCGCGCTTCCTGAGCGGCAATTGGACTAATCAGACCAAAAATGAAAAACAGTATGATGAAGATACGCATAGTGTCCTCGCCTTGAAATCGGTTAAAAGCTAATTGGATATTTTGGATATTGGACAATACTTCTGACCAGTTTTTTTTGCCGAAAAATATGCCCATAAAAAAAAAGATTCTGTCTCTTCATGAGACAAAATCTTTTTTTAGGCGGGCTTACGAAATTAGCAAAGCCTATTTCCGCTCAACATTGCCTCGATGCAGCTACGTTTACTCCGCTTGCACCAGATCAGCATACTCGTCCGGCCCAAGCAATTTACTGACTTCCGCCTCATTCGACATTTTTATCTTAATTAGCCAACCCTGGCCGTACGGGTCCTGGTTAGCTTTTTCTGCGGCATCCGCCACAGCCTGATTAATTTCGACAACTTCACCGGAAACGGGCGCAAACAAATCCGCGACGGTTTTAACCGCCTCGATTGTGCCAAACGTATCCATTTGTTTGAATTGCTGGCCAACCTTTGGCATTTCCACATAAACAATGTCGCCTAATTGCGACTGCGCATAGTCGGTAATGCCAATCGTCGCAATACCGTTTTCAACCAAAATCCATTCGTGTTCATTGGTGTAGCTTAAGTTTTTCGGAATCATGCCGGAACTCCTTGTCGATGAAAAGGATGAGTTTACTCAGAAGTTATTGGCCACAAAGTCACAAAGGCTCAAAGAATCGCTCAATATCTACGTAAAAAAGAGCTTGCTTTGTGGCTAATATATAGCAAAATCACATTTTTTCAAGCCAATTTTAGACCAAAATTGCAAAAGCCGTTTTTAAAAATAAAAACCTCACCATCCTGTGGGGGTCGGTGAGGTTTTTATTTACCGTGACGCGCTTATTTTTTAGCCGCGTCTTCTGCTTTCAGCTTTTCCACCAGGTCAATATAAGCTTTCATGGCCTCGTCGGCGCTCAGGCCCTCGTTCTTTTTCCAGGCGTCCCACTTGGCCCGTTTTTCCATTTGTAACATGCCCGGCCGGTCGCCTTTAACATTGCCGTCTTTGATTTGCTTGAACATGCCATACAGCTTGAGCATGCTATCCGTGTTCGGTGGAGCGGAAAGTTTGGTGACTTCATCCGCTGCCTTTTCAAAAAGTGATTTCAAATCGCTTGACATCGTCCACTCCTTCAGGTTAATAAAATACGACTCGCCACAAAGACACGAAGACCCAAAGTTTCACGAAGGTTGATTCTTTAGTGATTCTTTGTGTCCTTGTGCCTTTGTGGCGTAAGAATTCTTCTCAATACACAAATTGCAATTTGGCAAAAATCATCCGCCCGTTCGAGCCCATCTGCACGGCGTCGTACATGCCGCCGCTTTCGGTCAGGATGTCGGTTGAGCCATCGTCAAAAATGTCCAATTGCTTGTCGGGATAAGTATCCAAAATGTTGGAAGCGCCGATCGTCACATGCAGGTTTTGGCTCAAATTATAATGAAACGACAAATCCGCCGTCATTTTGGCTGCGTAGGTGTCGATTTGGTCAACCCAATCCACCAGTTCCACTTTGGCAAAATGAACAAGCCGAGCATTCACGCCCCATTTGTCCATCGAATAATCCAGCGTCAGGTTGATCTTGCTGTCCGGCGCGGACGCCAGCAAAAAGTACTGCTCGCGCACGCCAAAGTAGGTGTCTTCCTTGCCTTCCAGCTTGTCACTGACGGTGATGTCTTCCGGCTCGATGTCGTCCATGTTGTTGAAATTGGCGGCCAGCGAGCCCATAAACTTCGCGCCGTTGTCCATCGTCCGATTATACATGATAATCACATCCACGCCGGTTGTGCGCGTGTCGATGGCGTTGGTGAAAAACTGCGCCGCGCTGACACCCAACGCCTGCAAGTCATCGCCGATTTCCTCGTCTTCTTCATCAAATGCGCCGGTCAAAACGATGCGGTCTTTGATACTGACATAGTAGCCGTCAACGGTCAGGCTGACGCCAGACGCGAGATTGGCGGTAAAGCCAAGGCTGGCGTTGGTAGCCGTCTCTTCCTTCAATTCCGGGATGCCCAACGCGCGGGTGACCGGGCTGTTGTTGCGGGTGATGACTTTATCGACCAGGTCGCCGGCCACCACATCGGTAAAGATGCTGCTGTAATAGATTTGGGCCAATGACGGTGCCCGGAAACCGCTGCTGACCGAGCCGCGCATCGCCAATTCTTTGGAAAATTCGTAACGCCCGGCCAGCTTGCCGTTCAGCGTATTGCCAAAATCGCCGTAACGCTCAAAACGGGCGGCGGCGGCCAGCATCGCCTGCTTGCTAAAGTCAACTTCCATGTCCACATACGCGCCCAGATTGAAGCGTTTCTCATCCACTTCGTTGGTCGGTCGGAAACCGGGAAAGCCTTGCGCGCCGCCGGGCTTGTCGTAATGGTAATTCTGCCAGGATGCTTCTTCGCCGGCAAAAATGACATAATTATCCACGCGATATTCCAGACCGAAAGCCACGTTTGCGCCTTCATAAACTTTCGGAAATTGCCGGGTGACATACAAACCCGTCGTGTTTTGCGAAAGTTGAAAGCCGCCGGCGTCAAACCGCGTGGGCGAGGCCATGCCCAGTGAGGCGTTTAGCGTCTTGTCGACCAAAAAATGGTAGCGGTTGAGGCCAAAAGTATTGTTCACATCGACATTCCACTCTTTCAACCGGCCTTTGATGCCTGCAGAAAAGGAGCGGTCGGAAATCGCGGCCAGAATGTGCGGGTCAAAACCGGCCGGATAAATTTCCGGCACATTGCGGTCGTCATCGGCATCGCGCGACCAGGCGTAGGCGTCACCGGCGCGATAGCCGTAGCCGCCAAAGCTGTAGATTTCCATATTTTCGCCCTGTGGAATGGCGGCATTGTAGATGGCGGAAAAATTGTCTTCGATGGAGTCGCCCACATGCCGGCGATAGACCGGATAGCCGTCGTCAATCGGCCGTTCGGTGCGTCCGCGGAACTGATAGTCCAGCGTGACGTTGACAAAGCCGTTTTCGCCGATTTTAACGCCGTAGTTGCCGTCGATTTCCGTTGATTCGCCATCGCTGCCGTCGGCGTCTTGGCTGACATGCGCGCCGCCGCTGATCGCGCCGGTAAATTCGTCCGTGGTTGACTTTAAAACAATATTGATCACGCCGGCAATGGCGTCCGAGCCGTATTGGGCCGCCGCGCCGTCGCGCAAGATTTCGATGCGCTCAATCGCCGCCGCCGGAATGGTGTTCAAATCCGTGCCGGTATTGCCGCGCCCGCGTGTGCCGTAAATGTTGATTAAAGAGGATTGGTGACGACGCTTGCCGTTGATCAGCACCAGCGTTTGATCCGGGCCGAGACCGCGCAATGTCGCCGGATCGACGTGATCCGTGCCGTCCGCCCCGGTTTGCCGGTTGGAGTTAAACGACGGCGCGGCATACTGCAAAATCTGATTGATGTCGATTTGGCCGCCACGCGTGGCGATCTCGGCCAGCGGGATAACGTCAATAGCTACCGGCGACTCGGTCACCGAGCGGTTAATATTGCGCGACCCAACGACTTCCACCGCCGACAAAAGCAAGGCGCTTTCCTGCATCTTAACATTGAGCTCTGTTTTTGAGCCCACGACGATTTCCTGCCGAACATAGCCGATGGATTGAAACACCAACACGGCCTTGTCGGGCACGACAATTTTGAAAATCCCGTCCGAATTGGTCGATGCGCCCGTTGTTGTGCCCTTGACCGAAATGCCGACGCCGGGCAGCCCGGTATTCTCTTCGTCGGTTACTTTGCCGGTAACGGTTTTGTTTTCGGCGAACGCCAAAGCCGCGCAGTTCAACCATAAAATGAGCAATAAACCCGTGATCCGCTTCATGAAGCCTCCTTCAGAATTGAAGATTGTGACAGTACGTGACCGAATGACGCACTATTTAACAAAATTTTGGGCAAAAGGTCAATTGAAATAAATGCGTCAGTGGGTAAATTGCTGAATTATCTGTAACATTAATCGCCAAACAGAGTGATTACCAGCATTCGCGCGCCGCCATGATTGCGGTGCTCGCACAAATAAATACCTTGCCAAACGCCCAGATTTAATGCGCCATTGCTGATGGGCAACGACAGGCTGCACCCAAAAAGTGAAGCCTTGATATGGGCGGGCATATCGTCCGGGCCTTCGCAGGTGTGGGTATAATACGGCGCGTCTTCCGGCGCCAGAACATTCAGGTGATTTTCCATATCCCGGCGCACGGATGGATCGGCATTCTCATTCAGCGTTAGCGAAGCCGAGGTGTGTTTAATAAAAATGTGCGCCAGACCCACCCGAATCTGCCGCAGCTCCGGCAACTGTTCCATAACATCGGCAGTAATCAAATGAATCCCGCGCGGGCGGGGTTTAAGCCGGACTTCTTTTTGAAACCATTGCATAGGGCCAACTTGCCTGAATTTATGAGCCATGAATTCACCAAGACACTAAGACGTTAGGCTGTTAGGCGAAAATTCAACGGCGTCTAAAAGCTTACAGCCTATTCGCCTGTTTTTCAGTGTGTCTTGTCCACATATATTTTTGCGGCTTTCTCCGCGGACGTTGTAATCCCTTTAATCATCGCCGAACTGAAGCCGCGGTGCTCCATCTCGTTCAGACCGGTGATGGTGATGCCGCGCGGCGTCGTGACCTTGTCAATTTCGTGCTCGGGATGGCTGAGGCCGCCGGTGATCAGGCTGGCCGCGCCTTTGGCCGTCTGCGCCGCCATCAGGATGGCGTCTTCGGCGTGGAAGCCAATTTCGATGCCGCCCTGCGAAGCGGCGCGAATGGCGCGGAGAAAAAAGGCAATGCCGCAGGCGCACAGCGAAGTCGCCGCGCCCATCAAATCTTCTTTAATCACCAGTGTTTTCCCAACCGTGTCAAAAATGGCGCGGGCTACCGTTAAACCATCACTTTTTTCATTATTCGCCGCCAGACAGGTCATGGATTGATGGATGGCAATCGCTGTATTTGGCATGGCCCGGATAACTTCGACCGGCTTTTCAAGATGCCGGGTAATCTGCAAAATGCTGACGCCGGAAGCAACCGAAATGAGGAGATGCCGGGTCGGATCGACCGCCGACTTAATATCATCCAGTAAAAAATCAATTTGCTGCGGCGTCACCGCCACAATGACGACTTGTGACTGGGCTAAAGCCGATTTGTTATCATGAGTCGTGCGAAAACCTTTGGCGGCAAAGTCATGCAGCAGATTCGGATTTCGCCGGGTAATCGTAATGTCCGCCGGTGCATATTTGCCGGACGCCGCCAGCCCTACGGCAATCGCGCCGCCAATATTTCCGCCGCCAAGAACAGCAATTTGCTTAAAGTCGGTCATGGATTCTCCTTGTTGATGTTAAGGATTGTGTATTAAATAACTTCCGCATTTGGACGATTGAACTGTTCTCAAGCCCTGTAAGGGCGGCCTGTTTGTAGAAAGCGAACCACATCCGGATTAGCCCCATCGGGGCGGCCTGTAAGGCGTATGAAGAATCGTAACCATAAACGGGTCGCCCCGACGGGGCTGTGTGACTCTTTCCAGTCTGCTACAAACAGGTCGCCCCGATGGGGCTTGAAATGCGGAAGTTATTTAGTACACGTTCCTAAGTTAAGAAATAGTAACTTCTCAAAAAATGTTGGTAACATCAAACCTTGCGAAGATTAAACTTGTTGCGGAAGTCAATACTTTCAAGGTTTTCACAAACCTATAGGGCAAGCTTCAATTGTACCTAACACTTTTTCGACGATCAAAACCTGACGGGTTTCCAAAACCCGTCAGGTTTGAGTTCACACAAACTTATGCCGAACAGCAGTAGTAATTGCTCAATCAATGTCATTAAGGAACGTTGCTTATTTTTTCTCAATAAAAAACGGGACAGACATTATTATATCTATCCCGTTAATTTAAGGATGCAGACGTTTGATTAGGATTAGCTGGGAATAATTCTGCCCATTGCACGCTGCAGCTCATCGGCGCGTGATTCATTTAGCCATTCCTGACCAACACCTTCCACTTTTTTGATTAACTTACTCAGGCATGTGTCCACCTTGTAGCCGGAACATAAGTAGCCGTCTGCCGGTTTCTTGGGGTATACACCGTATTTAGCGAACAATTTATCCCCATTTTCCAGTTCAGCATCTCCAAGCACCTTCTGCCGCGTCGTACCCGTTGCCGATTGGTAGTGAAAAAGCAGGATTTTAAAGTACGGGTAGTAAGTCATATCTTTCACGTGGAAAAAAAAGCGGTACATATCAACCGCCATGATTGTGCCGGGCTCTTGCGGGATTTGGATGTCGCCCAAAATAGTCCGGGGTACGTACGGATATGCTTTTAAGAAAACCATATATCCGTCTTTTGTTTGAAACTCCGCGCTCGTAATGTCCAGTTCCATTGCGTAAACAGCTCCTCCTATAAGTTCTTATATAGATTAACACTTATTTTACCATTACCACATAGAATCCGTTCCATTTTTAAGACAATGTACTCTTTTAAAATACACGGATATTATTCTTTCAATAACTGTTCATTTATCTTGCTGGTCATTTATGCAACTGTGGAGCTTAATCAGGGAGATTTAATATCGTAGCATGATGCTTAATATCGTGGCGTAAGGCAGGCAATAATGAAAATAACAAATTATCGACAAAACGTCAACCTTTTTCCATTATTTCAGCATAAATTAACCAATTCTAACAGGCGACTCTGGCAAACCACGCTACACCGCAAATGTAGCGCGAGTCTCGTGACTCGCGGCAGCCGAACTCTGGCGAGTCGCGCTGCGCCTTGCATTTTCGCATCTTGTGGTGAAGAGTTCAGGCTATAATCCCAATTTCCCGCCGGAAAACTTTTTGATGAATATGTTTCCAAGAATAATTACCGATAAAATCACGACGGATAATGCCGCTGCAATTTGATAATAACCGGCATCCTGCATTTCGTAAACCGCAACGCCCAATGTTTTGGTCTCGGGGCCGGCCAACATGATGGACATGTTTAGCTCACGCAGCGTCGGCATAAAAATCAAGAACCAGCCGGTGATCAAACCCGGCCGAATCAGCGGGATAACTACATCGCGAAAGGAGTGCAGCCAAGTACCGCCGGAAATGCGCACCGCCTCTTCGAGTGACTTATGAATCTGCCCAAGTGATGAAGAGATTGTCCGCACGGCCAGCGTCAGATAATTCACCACGTAGGCCAGCAGAATGATCCAGATCGTATCGTATAAATTGATGCCCATACGTCCGGACCAGGCCAGAATCAAAGCGACCGCAACTACCACGCCGGGCAACGAGTAGGGCAGCGTTGTCAGAGTATCTAAGAGCGTCTTGCCTCTCGTATCGGTTTTGACCAGCACGTAGGCGACCAACGCGCCGAGAAAGACGGTAAAGGTGGCCGCGACACTGGCTAAAAGGAAACTGTTAATGAAGGCGTTTTGGGTTTCACCATATTCAAAAAGGATGTAATGAAAATTGTTTAAGGTTAAGTTGGACAGACTTATTTCTGCGCCCCAGGCTTTTAAGAGCGAAGTGAAAATGATCGAAACAAACGGGCAAATCGTAGTAAAAAAAGCAAAGATTAACAGGATAATAAAAATAGGGGTACGCATCGTCCCCAGTTCAACCAAAGTAGGCCGCATGGCCTTACCGCTAATCACAGAATATTGCTTTTTGGCAAATAAAAACTGGTTGGTATAAACACCGATGAAAGCCAATGCCATCAAGATAGTGGACAATACCAGAGCGACTTTAATCTCGCCAATACTGGTCAGATGGGCGTAAATCTGCGTGGTCAACACATAGATACGAGCTTGCATTCCGATTAACGCCGGAATACCGAAGTTACTAATCGTGTGGATAAAAACCAGCACAGCCCCGCCGGCAATGCTGGGCGCAACTAAAGGCAGCGTAATATCTTTCATGACATTAAAGTTGTTGGATCCGGCAATCCGCGCCGCTTCTTCCAGCGTCGGGTCCATCCGCTCCAACGCGCCGGCTGTCGTCAAAAAGACCATCGGGTACATCATGAGCGTCATCACCCAAATCATCCCAATAAAGCTATGAATTTCGAAAGGGGACGAGCCGACTAAAGCGATAATTAGCTTGTTAATGTAGCCCACATCGCGGGTCAAAAGCTGCTCCCAGGCAATGGCGCCGATAAAGGGCGGCATCATGTAGGGAATCATGAGTAAGGAACGGATCGGGGATGTGCCATACAGGTTTGTACGCACAGTTAGCCAGGCCAGCGGCGCGCCTATCAGTACGGAGAAAAAGGTGGTTGATACGCCCAGAATAAGCGTATTTTTGAGCGGGCCGAGGTTTTGCTTTTCACTTAGCGTATGGGTATAGTTCTGCAGGGACAGGCGCGGGATAATCAGGGTTTCGTCGCCAATTTGAACGACGTCATCCACCACAAAACTCTGCCAAAAAATTAAAGCCATAGGATAGAGTACGGTAATGATCAAAAAAATCATCACTGCGCCCATAATCATTTGCTCGACATTCATTTTAAATTTCATGACAAGTCCTGCGCTCCGGCTTCTTGGAGTAGCAAACTTCAGTTTGCTAGTGGTTTTTGGAGTAGTAAACTTCAGTTTGCGAGTGGCTTTTTGGAGTAGCGAGCTTCAGTTTGCAAGTGAATTACGGGCAAACTGAAGTTGGCTACTCCGGTTTTGAATTCCCAAATCGGAGATCGTTTAAAAATGCGCTTTAATCTATGGTCAAAAAACAGACCGCGCCTTATTAAAATCGTTCAATTGCAAGCGCCGGCAGAAAAAAATAGGTCCCAGCCACAACAGCCAACAGCATGACCAAAAAATTGAGCCGTCGCACCCGCTCCAGAAAATCCGCACGGGCAATATGGTAAAGTATCCGTAGATTTTTCATGGGTAAGGACTCGCCTAAACTTTGCGCAGCCTAAAAAGTGACTTTTATCTTTGATCTGTGTTCAGACCCGGCGGATTTAAACTGGCTCACCCGAATTTATCCCTTCAAGCGCTGCACTAATTATACAGCAGTTCGTCACCGCCGGCAAGATGTAAAAATCTCTTGCTAATAACTTTATTAAAGCTGATATTTACCTGGACTTTGCTACTGTTCCCGCAACGCTGCAAACGCTTTTATATGTGACCTGTCATGCATCTAACTCTCATCCGTATTTTTTGAAAGGAGTCGTTATGGAAAAGAAGCATCTTTTTGAGATCATGGGCACGGATTATATTCAACTGATTGTCGGCAACGCCAAGCAAGCCTGCCACTATTATCAGACGCAGTATGGCTTTAAACCCATAGCTTATCAAGGTCTGGAAACCGGCTGCCGCGACCATGCCACTTACGTTTTACAGCAGCATAAAATTCGCATTTTGCTGACAGCGCCTTACAAAGCCGATTCACCGCTCAACGAGCATCTGCGTTTGCATGGCGATGGGGTGCGCGACGTAGCCTTTTGGGTCGATAACGCCGAAGCCGCCTGGAAATATACCACCGAACGCGGCGCGATCTCTGCCGCGGAACCAACCGAGCTAAAGGATGAAAACGGAACGGTTGTAGTTGCCGCCGTTAAGACCTATGGCGATACCCTGCACAGTTTTGTCGAGCGCACGAATTATAAGGGCGCTTTTCTGCCCGGTTATCAGCCTTACGAATCTTTACTGCCGACTCGCCCGGTCGGCCTGCATTATGTCGATCATTTTGTGGGCAATCAGCCGGAAAACGAGATGCAAAAAACAGCGGTCTGGTATGAGCAAATCTTCAATTTTCATCGCATCTGGACGGTCGATGATAAAGATGTTTCGACGGATTTTACAGCGCTGCGCTCCATCGTCGTCGCCAACGAAAATGAGCGGATTAAGATGCCGATTAACCGTCCGGCGGCCGGTTTACGCAAATCACAGATTCAGGAATTTGTGGATTACTATGGCGGTCCCGGCGTTCAGCATATCGCCATGGAGAGCCGTGACATTATCCACACCGTCTCGCAACTGCGGGAAAACGGAGTAGAATTTCTCTACACCCCGATGACCTACTACGAAACGCTGAAAGAACGCGTCGGCACAATTGACGAAGATATTGACCAACTGGCCGGCCTGGGCATCTTAGTCGACCGGGACGAGTTCGGCTATTTGCTGCAAATTTTCACCAAACCGGTGCAGGACCGTCCGACCCTGTTTTACGAGATCATCCAGCGCAAAGGGGCCAAGAGCTTTGGCAAGGGTAACTTTAAGGCGCTGTTCGAGTCGATTGAGCGCGAGCAGGAACGGCGAGGGAATTTGTAAGCATAGAACACGGACACCACAAAAAAACGGATATTTACGGATCGGCATTTGTATGCTTTATCCGTGAATATCCGTTTTTTCGATTTGGTACATGCTCGGCAGTTGGAACTATGGAAAATCAACCAATTCTTCCTGAATAAACTGCCCGTTCTCAATCCGCCAGATTTCATACGTGCCGCTGGTGACATCACCGTTCGCGTCAAAATCCACACTGCCCGATGCGCCTTCATAGTCGACATCTTGTCCGGCTTCGACCAACGCCTTGCCGCGCGCAAATTGATTGACGTTCACGACTTCGCCCCCGGCCGAGACGGTACGCAGTTGACGGGCAATTTCTGCCGAAACCGGGCTGTCCGCCGTCAACATTGCATAGGCTATCAAATAAACGGCGTCGTAGGTAAATGGCCCAAACAGCAGGCGCGAGTCGCCACCGTAGCGATGCACATAGTTGTTGACAAAAATCTGCTGATTCGGATTGCTGATCGAAGCCGCGGCGAGTGTGCCAATCATCCCTTCCAGAATCGTCGGCTCACCATTCACCAGCAGACTTTGGCCGGTATTGCCGTCACAGCCCATAAACAGCGGTTTGTAATTGCCGGTCACGTAGCTTTTTGCCTGATGGGTCATTAACGCGCCTTCATCGGTGTAAGTCACCAGATAGATCAAATCGGGCTGATTCTGAAACAGCGCCGCCATTTTTGGCGCGAAATCATACGTCGTGTAGTCATCCAAATCATCATAAACGACAAAATTTTTGACCGAACCCGCGCCGGCCAGACGCTCAAATTCCGCCTTGAAACTTTCGGCCAGCCCGCGATGGTAGGCCGCATCGCGATAGATAATGCCCGCGCTGTGGATATTTTTTTGGCTATAGACATAGTTTGCCACCACCTTGCCTTGAAACGCATCGGACGGGCTGGTGCGCCAGACCAAACCCTTATCGCTCAACGTCGTAATCAGCGGGGAAGTTGCGGTAGGCGAAATCACCAGAATATCGTTGGGGATGGTTGCCTGTGGCGTGGCGGTCAGCAAAATGCCGGACCAGTTAAAACCGATGATCGCGCTTAAATCGTAATCGCGGATGAGCCGCTCGGCTTCCCGTGTGCTGCGCTCCGCATCGCCGTTATCGGAGGCCGCCACTAACTCCAGCTTTTGGCCAAAGATCCCGCCCGCTTCGTTTATCTCTGTAACCGCCAGATGCGCGCCACGACGCATTTCGAATTCCTCAGCCTGGGTCGGAAAAGTGCCGATATAGCCGATTTTGATCGAGTCTGACGAAACGGCGGTCGGATCGGTCAGAGAATCCATACAATTGACCGGCAAAAGCAGGATAATGATCGGCCAAAGCCGGCAAAGAATTTTTAAACGAATGATCATGGCGCTACCCTCCGATAACTAACGGCTAATTGTGAATGCCGGTTATTTTTAACTTTTGGATATATTCAACCACGCATAACACGAATGAGTATGAATAGAAAAAATGCCGAATTTTAAGCGTCTTTTCAAAAAATTACTCCAAACCCAAAAATATTTCTCTGCTTTTTATTCATGAAAATTTGCGGAATTCGTGGCTGTCTTAACAGTTACATTTTTGGGGCATCTACGCATCCGGCTCGCATTACACCCAGCTCTTGTCACCGGAACCAAGCAGTTTTTTCACTTCGGTCTCAAACGCCGCTTGCGCCTGCGCGTCTTCA
This sequence comes from uncultured Gemmatimonadota bacterium, assembly GCA_964404765.1. Lineage (GTDB taxonomy): Bacteria > 4572-55 > 4572-55 > 4572-55 > 4572-55 > CAYOLL01. Next base: position 22,362 of record CAYOLL010000017.1, read on the forward strand.
AGCGGGCGCTGCAACGCTTTATATTTCTCAAATTCTGCTTCCGCCGTTTCTTTGGCTAATTGCGCCGATATCTGACCCAATCCCTTCAAAATGTCCAGGTCGTTGACCCGCAGGAAGTCGTCCAGCTTGCGCACCCAATCCTGCATGGATATGGGTTTACGCCGGCGGGCCTGCAACTCTGCAAAATCCAGGAATTGGGTGACAATCAAATTCAACGTGTCCAACTCTTCCTGTGTCAGATAATTCTTGGCCACGCCCGTGTCGGCTTTGCGAATGCGCGCGCCGTCCCAGTGTGTTAGACCCATGTTGAGCCGGTCGGCTTTGGCACGGGCGGCAATCAGTTCCGCGGCGGTATGTCCGTGCACAGCCCAATGCAGTTTGTTTTGAGCCAGCGCAAAAAAATCGGTCGTCACTTTGGCTTTTGGGTCATAATCAATGCTGGTGACGTAAATATCCTTGATTTTTTGATAGAAGTTTCGCTCCGAAGCGCGGATATCCCGAATACGCTCAAGCAGTTCATCAAAGTAGGTGTTTTTCGTGCCGCCTTGCTTCAAGCGGGCATCGTCCAGCACAAAGCCCTTGACAATGTACTCACGGAGCTTCTGCGTAGCCCAGCGTCGAAACTGCGTGCCGCGGAGCGACTTGACGCGATAGCCCACAGAAATGATGACGTCGAGATTGTAAAACTCGACGTCACGTTTTACCTCACGCGGGCCTTCCAGTTGAACTGTTGCAAAATTTGCAACAGTTCCCTCTGGCGTCAACTCGCCCTCTTCAAAAACATTTTTGATGTGCCGGGAAATGACGGACTTATCCCGCTGAAACAGTTCCACCATCTGGCTTTGGGTCAACCAGACGGTTTCATTGATCAACCGGACTTCGACCTCGGTATGCCCGTCTTCAGTCTGATAAATCAGCAAATCGGATTCAGTTGCCACGAAAGTCTTCCCATTAAAAGTTGAAAAAACCAGTGCTCAAAAATTTTGGGTAATTTCAAAGCTAAACGTTCGACCCAACCCGGGGATGTCGAAATCCTTGAAACCGGGGTAGGCGTATTCCTGATTCAGGATATTGTTAATTTTCAGTCTCAATTGCGCTTCACCGATACTAAGCCACCAGTGCGCCATCGTCCCGAGTGTCACATCGGCCACAAAATAGGCGTCAAGCGCATAAGCGTCAAGATTGTTGAGCGTATCATAAATCGAGATGTTTTGCTCGCTGGCACGGCGGGGACCAATATAGCGGCCCTCGACATTCGCATAAAGCAGATAAGCCGGGATTTGGCAAGTCAACCCAAACTTGGTCATGACCGAAGGATAAAGACGGGTTCGAACGACCCATTGTTGGCGGGGATCCCAAAGATCGGCCTTTTTTAGCCGGCTATCCTGATAGGAAGCGTTCAAATAACTGCTCCAGTTATTTTTTAACACGAGCAGTTCGGTTTCGAAACCGGCGGATTCGATTTCGGAAATGTTGGCCGGGATGTCGTTTTGCGTGGCCGTGCTACGGACAAGCTCGACTTTATTTTTGATGCGGTTGATATAGCCGTTCCAGGAGAAAAACACGTCCGGGGTGACTTTGAAGCTCAAGGCGGCTTCAAAAGTTCGGGCTTTTTCCGGCGCCAATTCCGGATTGCCGACCAGACCGCCCGGAATCATAAAATTTGTATAGAGTTCAACCGCCGACGGCGCTTTAAAAGATGTCCCATACAATATCTTGGCATTCAGACGGCGGGTGATTGGAAAAACACCGGCAATCCGCGATGTCCACACATCATTGTAGATATTATGCGCGTCATAGCGCAAGCCCAGGGTCAAGCCCAACTCAGACAAAAACTGCGCTTCAACCAACTGAAAGGGATAGAGAATCGTCTGAGCGTACAACCCGGTCTGACTGAAAGTAGTATCGCTAAACGCCAGAAGATCCGTCGGCTCCGTCGGCTGGCCGCCTGTATGGCGATAAAAAGTCTGCGGCGCTTGCCGGTCGCGGGTATAATCAAAGCCAAAAATAATCCGATTCTGGCCGCGAAAACTGTAGGTCGCATCAGCGGTCATATCCAGACCGCTACATTTTACGCTGCGGGTTAACCAGTCCGCAAAGCCTTCCAGGTTGATGGCCAGATGTTCTTTATCACCAGGCTTTCCCTGGCTGACGGCAACAGAGGCATTACCGGTCAGGTGATCGCCGATTGGACGGGAATACTTACTGCGGACATAAAAATTGGTCAGGTTGATCCGGTTACGTCCGGTCAATACGCCCCAGCTTTGAAACTCACCGCCGGAATCCAAATTTTGGTAAAAACCGTCCAGCGTCAGCTTGCCAAAAGATTCGGTTTGATAGGACAGTTTGGCAAAAAAACTTTTCGGACGGGTAATGTCCGCAACGCTTTCCGTGCCCGGCGCATAAATTACATGGTCGGGAATATTTTGAGGGGATAAGCCGGAACGGTCGCTGCGGCTGCCGGCGCCGGCCAGTAAAAACTCAGCATGGCCCAATTTGCGCGTGTAAACCAGCTCGCCGCCGTAAGCCAACTCGCCGCCGGTACTTCCCGCGCGCGCCGAAATCATCCGACTATGGCCACTTCGGGAACTCTTGGTGATAATATTGACCACGCCCAAAAACGCATTCGCGCCATATAGAACGGAGGCCGGCCCGCGTACAATCTCGATTTGTTCGACAGCCGAAATCGGAAACAGGTCCTCATTCAGCCAGTTCTCCGTACTAGGTCGGAAAGCAATAGCCTGCCCATCAATCATAATTTTGACGTTACGTGACCAGGCCTGCATCCCGCTGTTGATTCCGCGTAAGCCAATATTGGCCAGGAGGTGGTCGGTGATCAAATCAAAACCGGGCACATTCTGTAAAACTTCGGCAATGGAACGATAGCCGCGTGTTTCAATCTGGCGCGCGGTAATCACCGAAATAATCGCCGGCGCCTGGGTTAATTTCTGATCGGTTTTGCTGGCTGTGGCAATGGTGATCTCCAGCAAATCTTCCAAAGGCAGATCCACCAAATGACCGATCCGACCGGTTTGCGCCCGCGTATGAGTCGGCATACCCAGCAAAAGGATTGGGACGAGAATGGAAAAAAACTTCATGGCGAACAATCCACATTTTTAAAGATCGATAATTGTTAGCGTTCGAAAAAATCTATTGAATTTTCCTGCAAAAGCTAACCGTGTTTATTTTCCAAGTCAGGTAAGGAACGTAGTGTTGTGCGGCATAAATTTGTGTAAACTCAAACCTAATAGGTTTTCAAAACCTATTAGGTCTGGCCTGCGCGAAAAAGTTCACACGAATTTAGGCCGCGTAGCAGTAGGTTTCTCTCTTAAAAACTTACAAAAGTAGGCAATTAGCGATAAAAACTTAAATTTATTATCTCAAATTGGCCGTTAAAAGTCAAGTGACAAATTTGGCAACTTGATAAATTGGCCGGACTTGCTTCATGGAAAAATCCGCATGCCCGGCGGCATAAAGGGTGTGGGACGAAGCGCATGGCGCTGATGCGATAATTACGAATTACGAGTTAACGTGGGCCGGTCTTCTGTTGGGAAGGCCGGCTTTTATTTTATTGCAAGCGGTTTGCTGCAAAATTCTCTTGACTTATGGAAATAAAAACTAAAATTTAGGATAATCTAAAATTTAAATTTGGCAAGACTAATATTTGCCGTGAAAAACAACGGCAAATATTGCGCATAGCGTCACCCTATTTTTTAATAAGGAGGTCAAGAATATGGAAAATTTAAATAAAAATGTCGCTGAAACAGACAGTGTTTCCTCGAGTGGATGGAAACACGAGCGATCCACGCCGAGTCTGCCGGAAGTTCATGCCAGTCTGGTCGTGCCGCAAACGGCCAGCACCTGGCGCAAGCTGCTGGCATTTGCCGGGCCGGGCTTTTTAGTCTCAGTGGGCTATATGGACCCCGGCAATTGGGCGACAGATATTGCCGGCGGGTCCAAATACAACTATGCCCTTCTTTCGGTCATTATGATTTCCAATCTGATGGCCATCTTACTGCAGCGTCTGGCTTTGAAATTGGGTATCGCCACCGGGCGCGACCTGGCGCAGGCGTGCCGCGATAGCTATTCCAAACCCGTTTCCTTTGCCCTCTGGGTATTATGTGAAATTGCGATTGCCGCCTGCGATCTGGCCGAGGTTATCGGCACGGCAATTGCCCTGAATCTGCTCTTCGGCATCCCGCTGATCTATGGAGTTTGCATAACCGCGTTGGATGTGCTGTTGATTTTAATGCTGCAAAACAAAGGCTTTCGGTATATCGAGGCCTTGGTGATTTCATTGGTTATGGTTGTTGGTTTTTGCTTTGGTCTGCAACTTATTTTCTCCCAGCCGAGTCTGGTCGGTATCGCCCTCGGCTTTGTGCCGTCGCCGGAGATCTTAGTCAACCCCGAGATGCTCTATATTGCCATGGGAATTTTGGGAGCGACGGTCATGCCGCATAATTTATACCTCCATTCTTCTATCGTGCAAACCCGCCGCTTCGAGTTGACTCCGGCCGGAAAGCGCGAAGCCATCAAATTCGCGACGATCGATTCCACCGTGGCGTTGATGTTTGCCCTGTTTATCAATGCCGCTATTTTGATTGTCGCCGCGGCAACCTTCTATCGCGCGGGGCATAATGAGGTGGCCGAAATCGGGGAAGCCTATCAATTATTGACGCCGCTGCTGGGCGTTACCGGCGCAAGTACGCTGTTTGCCGTGGCGCTGCTGGCCTCGGGTCAAAGTTCAACGCTGACCAGCACGTTAGCCGGACAGATCGTGATGGAAGGATTTTTAAATATTCGACTGCGGCCCTGGCTGCGCCGATTGGTCACTCGCCTCATTGCCATCATACCCGCCGTGATCGTCACGGCAATTGCAGGGGAGAGCGGTACTGGCAAATTGCTTGTTCTGAGTCAGGTTATTCTTAGTATGCAGCTCAGTTTTGCCGTATTTCCCTTAGTCATGTTCACCGGCGATAAACGGAAGATGGGCGAATTTGTAAATTCACGCGGTATCCAAATATTAGCCTGGATCGTGGCGATTATTATTGCAACGCTGAATATATGGCTGCTATTTCAAACTTTCAGCGATTGGTTTAGCCATTAGGAGAGATCATGTACCGAAAAATTCTAATCCCTGTTGAAAATACGACCACCGATCAGACTATTTTAAACCACATTCGACCGTTGGCGCGTTTGACCGGCGCCAGCCTGATTCTATTACATGTTGCGGATGGGTGGGCAGCGCGTCATTACAACGATTTGGAGCTTCAGGAAAGTGAAGAAATTCGCGAAGATAGGGCGTACCTGGCACAATTAGTAGCTGAACTCTCCACCGATGGATTTGTAGTCGAATCCGTTTTGGCAATGGGGGATCCGGCCACCGAAATTATTCGGCTATCCCTGGAAAAGCAGGTTGATTTAATCGCCATGTCAACGCATGGTCATCGCTTTATCAGTGATGTTTTATATGGCAGTACTGCAGATAAGGTGAGACACCAGGTGGATATTCCGGTGCTGTTGCTAAAAGCCAAAAAATAGCCGCGCCGGTTTATTTTCCTTTTTTAGGAAAGGCATAAACGCCGGCGCAGTCGCCCGTTACGGTCACAGCTTGCAATTTGCCACGCAGAAAAGCCAGTTCAATCAGATCGCCACGCACATCATTCCGATCCTGATTTTCAGCCGATTTGACTTCCGGATAATAAACACTGCTGGCCATTCCGGTTACCAAAACCTTTTCCACGTACTTTCGCCCTACATGAATATCAATCCGCTCGCCACTGGCGATGTTGACCGGTTCCGGAGCAGTTCGTGTTAAGCTGTCGGTAGCTGCGGCAAGCGTATCTGTTTTGCCGATCTGATCATCAGACTGGGCATTTTTTGGCCAGTGTATGGCAATCGCCTGCCCGATGACGATGATTTCCCGCAGACGCTTATCCTCCAACCGGATTTGAATAGAATCGCCCTGAATTTCGCTGACCAATGCCGAATCTTCATAGGCGACAACAGGTCGGCCGGTTAAAACGATCCGATCTTCACGTCGCAACAACTCGGCATGTTCGCAATACGCCCGGGTTTGATCATAGCGGATGGATACATTGCCGTTGGCTATAGCGCGTTGCTGACCGGAAAAATATTGCATCTGATCCGCGCGCATATAAGTAGAGTCGCCTTTTTCCCCAACCCACATCAATTGCGGATTCAAGTCAAAATTTGCGACTTCAGTCTTATCATCGTACACACCATGATTGCCTTGCAAAGTCACCTTTTCCTTAAAATCATCCAAAACGATGTGACCATTCGCTTCTACCCGTTCAAGGTCGCGCCAGTAGACCATGTGGTCAGCGACTATCTGACGCTCAAAGTCCGTCAGCATCACCCGATGATCAAGGATAATTTTCCTTTGCTGTTTATGATAGATAGCCTGATCCGCATTTAGTGTGCGTTTATTGTCATAAATGGTAACATTCCCATCCAACACGGCTTTTTGCTGGTTCTGGTAAATCCAGCCATTATCGCCGATCATCGTCATTTCCCCCTGCAAAATTTTTACCGGCGGCCGGATATGCAACAGATACTCGCCGGACGGCAATTCGGTCAGAGTGCCGCCATTAGGCGCGTAAAGTTCGTAAGGATTAGACGGTTCATCGGCGGATACTATTTTAATCTGCAGCGGGATGAGGATAAAAAGGATGAAGCAGAAAACGACGCGGAAATGGCAGAGGGGGGAAATAGGCATTACAAATTTAGACCTTGCGCTCGTAACTTCTCAAAAAGTGTTGGCTTATTGAAGCTTGCGAAGGCTTCAGCGAACAGCTTCATCAAATTTGCCGAAAAGCTTTCGCAAGGTTACCATTGGTTATTGAGAAACGACTTGCGCTCAAACTCAGCGTTTTATGACGGTGGTGGCTTTATTCGGTAACAGTCCTAACTCTACAACAATGGGCAGAATTTGCTTATCCCGCCATACTTTTAGTTTTAAGGATACATTTGGCTGATCCAAAATAGCCTGTCGCATATTACGGGTGTTCGTTGCAGCATACCCATTGACTTCCAGAATAATATCATTTTCTTTAAGACCGGCTTTTTGAGCGGGTGTATCGGCAAAGACCTTTACAACACGAATACCGGCGCCACCTTGAATCCCCATCTGTTTGGCCGCTAAAGACGACAAACTGTTAATCTCTACACCCAGCCAACCCCGTTCAATTTTTCCGCGGGCAATAAATTGGTCCAACCCGTTTTTCAGATCATTAATCGGAGCGACAAAGCCAATATCATAGCTAAGGTTTTCAGTGTGACTAGCCTGAAATGTGCTATTACTTAATGCGGCAACAACAATTCCAATCAGCTCGCCTTTGCGGTTAAATACCGGAGCGCCCGTATCTCCCGGACGAATCGGCATACTGATTTGAATGAGCAGGCGCTCGCTGATTTTACGGGCTAAATGGCTGGCAAAACCGGTTGAGGGCGAAAACTCCATTCCGTACGGATTGCCGATAGTTAATAGAAAAGAGCCGACTTCCAAGCTGTCGGAGTTACCCAGTGTTGCTGTCGGCGCATAGGTATAGGGTGATTTTAGCAGGCAGGTTGCCGTAAACTGATCGTGGCCAACAACGACAGCATTGCGCTGTACGCCGTTATTGTATGTGATGAGCGCAGACTTGGCGTCGCCAATCAATTCGGAACCGGTTAAAATATAACCGCCTTCGTGAATGACCACGCCACAACCGACATTTTTGGCGGAAGCCGCACCGCACTCCACCATTACCGTTGCAGGTATTGCCCGACGAATCAGGTTTGTAAGCTGCTCCTGGTCACAAAAAACTTGGCTGGCAAAGACGATAAGCGGGGAAAAAATCCAGCAAGATAAAAAAACTGCTGTATATGAAAAAGACCGCCTCATATACGCTTAAAACCGTAATTTCGATGACGCTGAATTTTGACCAACATGCGAGGTGTCAACTTCGGATGTAGCCGATGACGACTCACTTTTGGGATCGCCTGTAGAAGGGGCAACCCATTCACCTTCACCGGCGCCACGCAATAATCGGGGCTGCGCATCATCAAACTGCTCAGATGAAATGTGCGGCATAACAAATCGTCGCGGAGTGGAGGAAACCGCCTCCAGAAGGGGGTTATCTGCAGTATTGACGTGTGATTGCCTGGAAAAGCCCGGCGCTGCCAGAGCAGACTGCTCAACTAAAACGGGCGCCTGAGAAGAACCGGCAGTACCCGACAAAAACCTATCTTGCAGCATATACGCGCCGGCGCCGAGAAAAACCAGCGCAACAGCCATGGCAAAAACAGGCGTGGCGTATGTCGATTGCAAGTTTGGCATTCGAAGCCAGTCAAACGCTTTTTGCCACCAGGAAGCGTCGTTTTGTTGAACACGCCGCCATAGTCGCGATTCAAAGCCGGCGGACGCCTCGAGCTGCGGATAAGCGGTTAAGGCGTCAATAGACGCCTTCGTAAACTGATAGCTTTTTTCGCAATGTGAGCATTTGTGCAGATGGACTTCAATAAGCTGCCGCTGCTCCGCACTCAATGCGCCATCATAATAATCCGTAAAAAACTCAAGAATTTCTTTGCATCCCATTGTATTAGCCTCCACTCCTCAAAAGTCATCGTCCCCGTTATCGGAACGAGGTTTCCCCGCAGTTTCAAAAACCATCCCAACTTCGTCAAAATACGGCTGCATTGCTTCTTTCAAAGCCAACCGAGCCCGATTAACTCTAGACTTTACCGTCCCCATCGGGATTTCCAAAATCTCGGCTATCTCTTCGTATGACAACCCTTGAAGATCACGCAGGGTAAAAATCGTTTTGTATTTTTGATTTAAAGAAGCAACGGCTTTGAGCAAAACCTCGCGCAACTCCCTGTTCTCATTAACAATGTCCGGCCGTTGGGTTTCATCGCCCATTAAAGTTAGAGGGTCAAAATCGTCATCCTCATCTTTTTTTGTACCCTGACCCCAAGAGAAATATGGGCGGCGCGTGCGGTTGCGCAACTCATTTTTAGCCAAATTTGAGGCAATCGTATAAACCCAAGTGGAGAAAACCGCGCCTTCCCGAAAACGATGCGCATGCCGATAGACTCGGACAAACGCCTCTTGGGTCAGGTCCTCTGCGGCTTCCCGATCACCCACAATTTGATAAATAAAGTTGATGAGCCGGTTTTTATAACGTTTAACCAGCTCTTCAAACGCACGATTGTCACCTTGTCCAACAGTTGCAATCAAGTTCTCATCTGTCAGGCGAGGCGGAGCATTATTTTTTGAAACCATGGAAGTTACACTATGAAATTTGTAAGGTTCCTCTTTTTTCAGAGGAGACAAATGGCCAATATCTATACACATGAAAGGGTCACTTTATTCCCCACCCTCTTCACGAACTAGGCATGGGATAATAGCCACTTTTTATCGGATTGTCAATAGAAAACCCTGAAGTTGCGGAATTGAACCCATTACAGTTGCCGCCGAAATGCATGTCAGCCTGCAATTCTCTTTACATGACAAGTGGCCCTCTGCCATGCGTCGGAAAAAGATTGACAATATAGCTAAGAAATACCATATTTCATAACAAGACTTTAAACCCGACTCTGAAGGGCTAACGCCTGAAAAATGAGCGATACGCATCAACGACACGAAAAACTGAGTCTCACGATGTCTGTTAAAAAATAAGTTCTTAAGGCCAATAGAATGCCAAAATAAGGCGCTTTTGATCCCTGTCTTAAAGCCAACAATTACGCAGCTTAATCCGCTGTCATGAGTAAAACAATCTATGGAAAACGCTAGAATTCTGGTTGTCGACGATGAGTTGATTATCGCGGCAGACCTTAGGCAGAAGCTAACCCGAATGGGTTTTGCAGTTATAAAAACCGTGGTGTCCGGCACGGATGCCATCCGCTGTGTCGAAGACCAGCGCCCCGATCTGGTGCTAATGGATATTCGACTACAGGGCGAGATGGACGGCGTCGAGGCCGCAGCGATCATTCGCGCTCGCTTTGATATCCCGGTCATTTTTATGACCGCGTACCCAACCGATGATGTTCTGGAACGGGCCAAAGTTACCGAGCCTTACGGCTATATTTTAAAACCATTCGAAACCCGGGAACTGCAAAGCTGTATCAAAATTGCCTTATATAAGCACCAAATGGAGCGTCGGCTTAAAGAAAAAGAAGAATATCTTTCTATTACCTTGCAGGCCATAGGCGACGGCGTTATTGCTATCAATATGGAAGGCACCGTAACCTTGATCAATAAGGCCGCCGAAACCTTGACCGGCTGGGCCGAAATAGATGCTTTAGGTAAGCCGTTTTCAATCATTTTCAAAGCATTTTATGAAGAATCACGCGTGCCTATTCCAAATCCGCTGGATTCTATTAATCGCGCCCACGGCGTCGCCCAGATTCCGCAAGCGGCTATTTTAGTTTCCAAAGCAGGCACAGAATATGCCGTCGCCAATAGTTGTGCCCCGATTCATGACCGCGCCGGCAGAATCGTTGGGATCGTAATTGTCTTTCGTGACATTACGGAAATCCGGCATCTGGAACACGCTAAAACCCAATTCTTTAACGCCATTAGCCATGAACTTCGCACACCGCTAACGCCTATTCTGGGTTATGTTGACATGATGCTGAATGTGGAGTTGTCTGAAGCGCAACGCCGTCAGTTTTTAAACAGTATCATGCAAGCCGTTCTGCGCGAAAGCGAACTTGTCAACGAGCTCATCACGGTCGCCCGTCTGGAATATGAAACGGAAACCTGCCGCTTGCAAGAAGTTGACGCCGCCGTGCTTATGAACGATCTTATAGAAAGCAGCCGGGCTTTTATCGCCCGCATGGTCAGCGCGCGTGATTTGGACAGCAACCAAATCACATATCAGACGAAAATAGACGCGTATTTAAGCGGAGTCATGCTGAATCTGGATCGCCGAAAAATCCAGCAAGCTGTTGAAAATTTGATTAGCAACGCCATAAAATTTTCGACTCCTAACCAAATCTGGATCGAGCTACGGGCGACACTGCACAGTAGCTTTGTTGAAATTGCCGTGCAAGATACAGGCCGCGGCATTCCACGTATAGAAACCGAGAGAATATTCAAGCCTTTTTATCAGATCCGCTCCGGAGAAAATGATATCTCGGATGGAATTGGCCAAGGACTACCCATTGTCAAGCGCTACTTAGAGCTGCATGGCGGTTCCGTCAATGTAGAAAGCACCGTCGGTGCCGGCTCCACTTTTAAACTTCTGCTCCCGATTTACGCACAGGCAAATTAAAATTTGCTATTCAAGTCGTAACCAGTATCGTCGCCGGTTAGTCTGTACGCAGGCGACAGTGTTATGCGTGAGAAACACCTTGTGACTCCTTTCATTAGCCAAAAGCCGACAATCCTGATTGTTGACGACCAGTCAGGGACGCTAAAATTTCTTTGCGCGATGATAACCGAGCATGGCTATAACGTTATCCCCGGCGCGGGTGCTGCGGAAGCTATTTTGCACGCCCAAAACGACCACCCGGACCTGATTTTGCTCGATATTCTTATGCCGGAGCGAGACGGCTTTGCCGTATGTGCCGAGTTAAAAGCAAACCCGGCAACCAGCGATATTCCTATTATTTTTCTAAGCGCCGTCAATAAACCGGAGCATAAAGTTAAGGCATTTACCGTTGGCGGCGTCGATTATATCACCAAGCCATTTTATTCTCAGGAAATATTGGCCAGAATTCGAACCCATCTAAACATGCGGGCCATGCAACAGCAACTTCGACATAAGAACAGTCGGCTTGAGCAGGAGCTTCTGGAGCGGAAAAAAACGGAGGATGCCTTACGGCACAGTGAAACATTACTAAAACGGGCGCAGCAAATTGCCGGCATGGGCAGTTGGGACTGGACAGTCGGGGAAACACACCAACAATGGTCGGAAGGAAACTACCAAATTTTGGGCTATGTTCCCGGTCAGATCGAGCCCTGTTTAGAGAGCTTTATGGCGCGGGTCCATCCTGATGATCGTGATATTATTCAGGCGACTCTGGCAGAATGCCTGCAAAATAGAACCCCATTTTATCACACCGAGCTGCGTATTTTGCTGCCTGATGGTCGCGAGCGCGTTATCGAAACACGCGCCGAAATCAGCTATGATGCGGACGGAAAATTGCAAAGAATTGCCGGCATATCACAGGATATTACCAAGCAGAAACGCGCCGCGCAAGCGCTGCAGGAAAGCGAGGCGCGCTATCGCAGCTTATTTGAGAACTCACCGATTTCCTTGTGGGAAGAAGATTGGACTGCCGTCAAAAAAAAGTTTGATGAGATTGCCGACAACGGTATTACAGATTTTCGAACCTATTTCCGCGCCAACCCGGGTGAAGTAGAGCGCTGCCTCACTCTGATTCAAATTGTAAACATCAACAAATCCACGGCAACGCTGCATGAGCTGGCCCAAAAAGATATGCCGATTAGGCTAAGCCGCGTTTTTACGGAAACAACCCGGACCACCTTTTGTGAAGAACTGAGCGCTTTGGCAGACGGCCAACTGACCTTTGAGGCTGAAACAGCCCACCGCACCCTGACCAATAAGGAAATTCATGTCGTTATTCGACTAAATGTTGCGCCGGGTTCAGAAAAAAACCTGTCACGAATATTGATTTCATTGGTCGACATTACGGCCAAAATACACGTCGAAAAAGAGCTCAGCGCCGCCAAAGAAGCGGCGGAAGTGGCCAACCGGGCCAAGAGCGAATTTTTAGCCAATATGAGCCACGAACTCCGCACCCCGCTTAACGCCATTCTGGGTTCTACCCAAAACCTGAAACGAGATATGGCCCTGCAGGAATACTATCAGCATCAAATCGATATTATACATCGCAGCGCCGACCACTTGCTGACGATGATTAATGATATCCTCGACCTTTCAAAAATTGAGGCCGGCAAAATGGAGCTTCAGACCTCCGTCTTTAACTTGCCCGACTTACTTAAAACGGTCGTAGAAATGACGCGCTTCCGGGCTAAGGAGAAGGCCATCCCCTTTGCTTATAAGGCCGCAACACGCCTGCCGATTATGGTCGCCGGCGATAGAATCCGGCTGCGTCAAGTGCTCATTAACTTGTTAAGCAATGCCATCAAATTTACAGAAAAAGGTCGTATCTCTTTGAACGTAAAAAATACGGCTGACAAAATCCGCTTTAATATTCAAGATACCGGCATTGGCATTTCGCCGCAAAATTTAAAGGGACTTTTTGCCGCATTTCGCCAATTTGGCGATTCCCGTACCCAGAGCGAAGGCACTGGCCTGGGCCTGGCCATCAGCCAAAGGTTAGTTGAACTGATGGGCGGCAGCCTGAACGTCCAAAGCGAAGAAGGCAAGGGCAGCCTGTTCTGGTTCGAAATTCCGCTGCCTTGGGTTGAGATCGCCCCGGAAACCAGTAGCCAGGTTGTCTCAAAAAATATCAGCGGCTACTCCGGACCACCCCGCACGATTTTAATCGTTGACGATCATGAAACAAACCGCATTATTCTGAAAGATCTTTTGAAACTGTTACAATTTGAGGTATTAGAAGCGCAGGACGGTCGGGAAGCCATTCTAAAAGCCGAAGCATTCCTGCCAGACGTAATCCTGCTTGATCTGATTATGCCGATCATGGATGGCTATACCGTTGTACAGCAGCTTCGCCGTAATCCGACGCTGGCAACCACGGCAATCATCGCCGTTTCGGCCAATGCTTTTAGCGAAGCGCGGGAACGCAGCCTGCTGGCGGGATGCAACGATTTTATTCTCAAACCGGTAGATGAAAATGTCCTTATCGAGAAGCTGGCCCATTACCTCTCTCTGGAGTGGACTTATACCCACCATGATCAAACTGTGACATCGCTGCCGCTTAATCCGCCACCGGAAAAAGATCTGAAAAAATTGCTGAAATTAGCAATGAGCGGTGACTTTGCCAGCCTTCATGCCGAAATAGATGCTCTGGAGCAGGTGGATAAAAACCAGCGCGTCTTTGCCACGAAAATCAGAAAATTTTTAACCAACTTTCAGATCAATGCGCTTCGGCAATACTTAAAAAGCTTCGTGGAGAACTCATAATGAAGCCGGAATCCAACTTTAAAGGTCGTATTTTAATTGTGGACGACCGCCCGGAAAATCTTGCCGTCTTGTTTGACTGTTTACACGATGCCGGCTTTAAAGTCTTTTTAGCGCCGGACGGACAAAGCGCCTTAGCCCAGGCGCATGATGACCTGCCCGATTTAATTTTGTTAGATATCAAAATGCCGGGCGCCGATGGTTTTGAAACCTGCCGCGCGCTCAAAGAAAACATGGCCACACGTGAGATTCCCGTGATCTTTATGACCGCGCTTTCCGATACCATATACAAAGTGAAAGGCTTTAAATCCGGCGCGGTCGATTACATTACCAAGCCATTCCAACAGGAAGAAGTGGTTGCCCGCGTGACCACCCATATAACCCTTTTAAAGCAGAAGCAAGATTTGCTGCGACAAAAAGAAATCTTATTTCAGACCAATACGGAAAAAGAAGTGTTTATTTCGATCATCTCCCATGATTTAAAAAATCAATTTGCCAGCATGTTAGGCTATTCCGAAATTATTAAATCGCCCGGATTAAAATTGAGCCCCGCCGAAAAGGAAAACGCCGTCGATCATCTGATTGACGGAGTCGAACGAACTTACGCTTTGCTCATCGAACTGCTTAGCTGGGCTAACGCCCGGCGCGATAAAGTCGAATATCATCCGACACAACTTTATCTGGCAGATTTGATACGCAATGATTTTGAACTGTTAGCTGAGAGCGCACGACAAAAGCGTATCAAACTCATCAATGAGATTCCGGATGCCGCAAGAGCCCGTGGTGACGTAACCATGATCGATACCGTCTTGCGCAACTTAATAAACAATGCCATTAAATTTACGCCGACAGATGGCAAAATCGTTGCATCCGCCGTACAAAAAGAGAGCTTCATGGAAATTGCCATCACCGATACCGGTATCGGCATCAAAAAAGCCGATCAAAAACGCCTGTTCCGCATGGATGAAAAATATCAAAATCCCGGCACAGCGGGCGAAACCGGCACCGGGCTGGGCCTTTTACTGTGCAAAGAGTTAATCGAAAAAAACGGCGGTCAACTGATCGTCAAAAGCGAAATCGGTAAAGGATCGACCTTTGCATTTACGCTGCCCATTTAGGCTGT